>DAIPZI010000008.1:0-18555 GCA_036782275.1 Crocinitomicaceae bacterium | reverse complement strand
TTGTAGACCCCACGAACCCGTTCCTCTTTGTCCACGAGGGAAAAGGCGCCTGAGTGTGCATAGCCTCCTGCAGCATCTTCATCTTTTCCTGCGAATACTTTGAAGTTTTCAATCCCCAAGCGATGGGTTTCTTTCTCGTCTCCAGTCAAGAAATCCCAATGAGAACAGGCTTCACAGTACCCAGATTTGAATTTTTTTAAGGCTGATGGAGTGTCATTTATGGGGTCTATCGAAAAAGACAAGAGCTGAAAATGATCGAGATAATTGTTTTTTTGAAGCCAGCTGTAAAGCCCTGACATTTGGGTGTTCATTAATGGGCATATTGTCGGGCATGAGGCAAAGAAAAACTCAGTGACAAGTATTTTATCTTTATAGGTAGACTTAGTTACCTCTACAGAATCTTGATTCAAAAAACTAAAATACGGGATGGTTTCAAATATAGTATCTATGATTTTTTGTCCATTTTCTTCAGTTGTAATAATATCGAAATTTCCAATAAAAGGCAGCTTGTTGGACTCTTTATGAATTTCTGTGCTTTCCTCAGAACAACTTATTATTAAAAGCAGGAAAAAAACGAAATAAAATAATTTCATTGATTTAACCTTTTGAATTCGCCTTATCATATTCTTTCTGAAGTAACGCCATGCTTTGTTCCATGCGCCTGATGTGACCTTCTTCTTTTCCAGACAATACCATTCTTAGTGCATGTTTTTTGTCCATGAGTAACATGAGCTCCAAGAACTTGTTTCCATCTTGTAGTAATGATGCCCCATTGTGTTCAATGTTGTAGATCGACTTTACATCACCTTTTGCTAAAACCCAGATAGAAGGGTCATAATTAGGCACAATGTTTTTTAACATGCCCTCAACAGTTGAAAGGTCTTCCACTGGATTGCCATCCTCATCTGTTACAAATGAAATGATTTTAACTTGTTTTCTTTTTTTAGTTCTATTTTTCCAGATGCGCTGATAAATCATTTGATTGATGTGCCATAATAAAACAGAACAGCTGTCAGGACAAGATTCTTGAATTGTAGTGATCAAAACAATATCACCATCAAAGTCTGTAGAGCTCCTGTTATTTTCTTTTACATCAATAAAATTAAATGTGGTGATTTTGCCGTAATTTTCGAGTGTTTCAAACTTATGCTCACATGAGCGAGTCATGAACAAGGTCATGGTTATAAAAATAACCGCCGGTCCAAACACCAGCAGAAAGCCCCAAAAATTATTGAATCTTTTTTTAGCCAAAGAGAGGAATTAAGCGCCCATCCATGCGTCTCCCACAGCTAAGGCCTCCCACAAGGCGATAAAGATGAGATACATGATAAACAAAGCATATGGAATAAGAACAACATTTCTTAACCACTTCTTCTCATCTCCGAGGTGCATGAACACCATAACAATGTAGCCTGCTTTCAAAAGCGTAAGTGCCACAAATGACCACTTCACAAAAGGCCAAGCACCAGAACTTTGTTTGATGTATGCCCCTAGTGCAACCTCCAAAATAGTAATAGCCGTTAAGAGGATCGTTACTTTCCAGATTTTTTTTCTGATAAGTTTTCCTTCGTCATCAGAATGATGTGCGTCCAGTGAATATTCTATTAAGTCGTCTCTTTCCATAAAGCGTTAAATTAAATGAGATAAAAGAAGGTAAATACAAATACCCAAACTAAATCTACAAAGTGCCAATACAATCCTGTTTTTTCTACCATTTCATAATGGCCTCTTTTGTGGTAAACCCCTCTCATGACACCAATCAGGATCAAAATATTAATGAGTACTCCTGAGAATACATGAAATCCATGAAACCCAGTTATAAAAAAGAAAAATTGACCATACTGCTGAGGGCCATATTCGTTTTTATTTAAGTTAGCACCATATACAACTCGGTTTTTTTCACCACTGAAAATGGCACTGTAATATAATTCTCCTGCTTTTTTCCCTTCAATTTCTTTTCCAACTTTATAAGAGCTTCCGTCTTTTTTGATGATTAGTTTCAGATGATCGTCTTTTTGTTTTTTGATGGTGGCTTTTGAACCATCATGCAATTCAATAATTCCATTATTGATGTGACCGTTTTCCGCTGCATGTTGGAAGGTATGCATTAAATCTTCTTTGACGACATCTCCTTTTTTGTGATGAGAACCCGCTTCAATGACTGTGAAGCTTTCAATTTCTCCAAAATGTCCTTTGACAATGGCCTGTGAGCCATCTGCAAGCTCTACTTTCCCAAATTCAGATCCGTGAATGAAGTGACTCCATTCCCAGGCTTGTGAACCTAAGAAGAAAAATCCACCAATAATGGTCGCTATCATCCATTTCACAACGCCTTTTTTATCCATACGATGACCGGCCTCAACAGCTAACACCATCGTTACAGATGAAACGATGAGAATAAAAGTCATCAATGCAACATAAATAAGAGGATAGCCGTGACCTAAAATCGGTAACGAATTAAAAGTCTCTTCTCCAATAGGCCAAGCTTCTAGAGTATCGTGTCTTGTAAATCCATATGCAATGAGAAGACCACTAAACGTTAGAGCATCTGAAACAAGGAAAAACCACATCATTAATTTACCATAACTCGTTTGAAATGGAGATTCCTTTCCTCCCCATAGAGTTTCCGTATCTAATTTTGCTGAATGACTAGCCATGTAAGTTATTTTTCTGCAAGTTTAATGAATAAATATCAAAAAAAGTATCAAATAGCCCCATAATAGCCCTAAAAAGTGCCAAAAAATGGAAGTTAATCGCAAAGAGAGGTTGTTTTCTGAATTAAAAGTGTTTTTAAAGGTTTTAATAACTATGCGCAATAAGTAGATCAAAGCGACCAAAACATGTAATAAATGTGCGTAGGTCAGTAGGTATAAAAAAGAAGAGGCGTTATCTCGAGACCTTTCAGCTTCATTTAGTTCATAGCTGGTCAATGGCTTTCCACTTTTTCTAGCGAGTTTCCTTTTTTTCATAACCAACTCTTCCCCTTTGTACCAAATAGAGTAATCGTCTCCGATCGCTCCAATGGGAACCATATCTACCCTGCCAGCTTTCACATTTTGAGCCAAATAGTGAAGAAGCTTAAAATCTGAAGGACCAAGCTGAGTGGAGTCATTGAGGAATAGTGTGTTTTTCTTAACAATTAATTCATCATTTTTATAAAAGAGCTTCACGTTGGGAATGTCTTTGCTTAGTTTCTGGCCTAATGGATTACTTTTTGAGGGAATAAATTGCCCCAAATAACTCTTAAAAAGTTCGAGATTCTTTCCGCTGAGCTTTTTACTGTTTAGCATGTATGTGTTGTTTTCGACATACACGTAATCCCCATTAATTTGTACTTCAAATGGCTGGCCGTATTTGCCTTCAGAAACCATTATTGTGCTTGTTCCATAAATGCCTTTTCCTTTTAATTGATTGAAGCCTTTGAATTGAAAGAAAATGAATAAAAGCCCTAAAATCAACGTCATAGACATAGATACTTTCAGTAAGGTCGAATTGTTTTTTTTGGCTTGAGTTATAGCATAAATAAAGCTCATGCTACTTAGAAATATCATGGCAGAGCTCCACCAAAAAGCATTGGGCATAGCTGCTTTAATCCATATTGAATCTCCCATGAGAACAATATATGCCGAGGATAAGCCAGCAAAAAACATGATAATACTAAAGATACTCACGTAAACGAGGTTCTTTTTCATCTTTTCATTGATTATGGGGTCTTTGTCTTTAGATAAATCCATTTTTTTTAATCTTTAATAAAGTGTTTATATTTTATCAAACACATAAGTGAATTGAATAATTGGTAAATAAACAAAAGAGGCGAACATTAGTTTTCGCGCATCCGAATCTTGTAGGTTTAAAAATAACTTATAGGCATAGTAAAAGAACAATACACCAAGTATCGAGGCAACAACAAAAGTGACATCTCCTGTCCAATCAAATAACCAAGGGGTAAGACTGAACGGAATCAATGCTAAAGAATAAAGCATGATTTGAAATGCGGATTGTTTTGACTTTCCATTTGCTGATGGTAACAGATTAAATCCTGCTTTTTGGTAATCATCATGAGTAACCCAGGCGATGGCCCAAAAATGAGGGAACTGCCAAGTAAACTGAACAAAAAACAATATCCCAGGCAAGAAACCAAATTCATTGGTTGCTGCAATAGCTCCTAAGAATGGAGGAATTGCTCCAGGGAAAGCGCCAACGAATACAGCCCAAGGGCTTCTGGTTTTAAGAGGGGTGTATAAAAACACGTAACTGAAAAAAGCTGCAAAACCCAAAAGCGCGGACTTTAAATTGATTAGATACAGCATTATTAGTCCGATAATTAAAAGGCAAACAACAATTATATAAGCAGTTTTAACGGACATTTGCCCAGTTGGTATTGGGCGATTTGAGGTTCTGTTCATTAGCTTGTCAAGGTCCTTCTCCCAAATCTGGTTTGCTCCATTGGATGCAGCAGTGACGAATGCGCCTCCAACTAACAAATAAATAATAATGGTAAGGTTTTGTCCTCCGGCGAACAAATATCCTGAAAGTGCAGACAGGACAACCAAAAAGGAAAGTCTGAACTTCGTGAACAGTAAAAAATTTTTCAGTATCATCCTTGAAATTAAGATGCGAAAATTTATTTCGGTGCAAAATTACGAAATATAAGCTGTTTCTAATTCTTTAAAATTTATGAATGTGTCAATAAATAAAATAAAGAGTAAAAAAGTCCAATCATTTTATCTATTATCTTTATCCAAAAACTTTTTAGATGTTCGAAAACATAACTGTTGAAAATAAAGATTTAGTCACTTATATTACCATTAATAGACCTTCTCAGCTCAATGCCTTGAATAAAAAAACAATTCAAGAATTACATGGGGCTTTGCAAGAGTGTGAGGGAGATTCGAATACAGGAGTTGTGATTTTGACCGGTAGCGGCGAAAAGGCATTCGTGGCTGGAGCAGACATAAAAGAGTTTGCCCATTTCACGATATCCGAGGGAGGAGCGTTGGCTGCGAATGGTCAAGAGGTTCTTTTTGATTTCGTGGAAAATTTCCCCAAACCCATACTGGCGGCGGTTAATGGATTTGCTCTTGGCGGCGGATTGGAGTTGGCTTTGTCTGCTCACATTCGGGTGGCGAGTTTAAATGCAAAAATGGGTCTTCCAGAAGTTTCACTTGGAGTTATACCAGGTTATGGCGGCACCCAGCGCTTGGCTCAGCTTGTTGGCAAGGGAAGGGCGAATGAAATGATTTTTACAGCTGGAATGATATCGGCTGAAGATGCTTTGAAGTATGGTCTGGTCAATTACGTTGTGGATCAAGAAAACTTGATATCGACGTGTGAAGGCTTGGCAAGAAAGATCCTTAAAAACTCCCCTATGGCAATTCGATCAGCAATCAGGTCCGTAAATGCCGGATACAGGAGTGGAGTTGATGGATATGAAGTAGAAATTGAAGAGTTTGGAAAATGCTTTGGTACTTCAGAGTTTAAAGAGGGAACGACTGCGTTTCTCGAAAAACGAAAAGCAAATTTCAGAAAAGATTAATGACAAACCCGATTAAAAAACTGTTTGGAGATGTAGCCATTTATGGCCTGTCATCCATTGTCGGTCGTCTTCTTAATTATTTACTTGTTCCGTTATACACTTTCGTTTTTATAAACCCAGCTGACTATGGTGTTGTGTCTGAGCTTTATGCTTGGCTTGCTTTTTTTATTGTCATTTTGACGTTTGGAATGGAAACTGCCTTTTTCAAATTCATTCAAAATGAGGAGGATAAAAAGAATGTGTTCTCTACAGCGTTTTCTGCACTACTCTCCTTAAATGTAGTTTTTTTTGTTCTCATACTATTGCTTAACAAAGAAATAGCTTCTTTGCTGCTTTATGATGGTCATGGCGAGTATATAATTATGCTAGGAGCCATCGTTTCCCTAGATGCTATAAGTGCTCTGCCTCTTGCTAAATTGCGTGCAGAAGAAAAAGCTAAAAGGTTTTCAATAATTCAACTTTCTTCAATAGGTGTTAATATCATCCTCAATTTAATTTTTTTACTTGTTTTTTTCGAAGAAAAAGACCCTGCACAGGGAGTGTTTTATATTTTTCTTGCAAATCTCATTGCTTCTGCAGTTAAGTCCCTGTTTTTGTACAAGTCTTTTGGCTTATTGAAGGGAATTGATTGGGGACTATTAAAGCGTATGTTTTTCTTTTCATTCCCCTTGGCCATTGCTGGTTTTGCAGGAATTATCAATGAAACACTCGATAGGATTCTTTTAAAACAAATCTTATACAATCCGAATACCCCAGGCTCCTTAGATTATGCGGAGGCTCAAGTAGGAATCTATAGTGCCTCATACAAATTAGCGATGCTTGTTACGATACTTCTTCAGGCATATAGGTACGCGGCAGAGCCCTTCTTTTTTAGTCAAATGAAAAATCGAGATCGAAATAAAATTTACAGCCGCATAATGAATGTATTTATTGCATTTGTGTGTGGGGTTTTTTTACTGGTAACTTTGAATTTAGATGTTTTCAAACACTTTATTCAAAACGAAACCTATTGGGTGGGTTTACAGGTTGTGCCCATTCTATTGATGGCTAATATTTTTCTAGGTATATACTATAATCAAAGCATTTGGTACAAACTGAGCGGTAAAACCAAGTTTGGGGCCTATATTGCCATCACAGGCGCCATTTTAACGGTTGTTATTAATGTACTTTACATTCCCACCTATGGATATATGGCCAGTGCTTGGGCGACACTGATTGTATATTTTATCCAAATGTTAATTTCATATATTCTCGGTCAAAGGCACTATCCAATTCCGTATAATTTGAAAAAATTCTTTCTCTATATCGGTTTGGCGTTAGTACTTTATGCCGTCTCTCCATATGTAAAAGTTAATAACTTTGGTCTAAATCTATTTATTCAAAATGGTTTATTAATTATGTTTGTTTTAACGGCATTCTACTTTGAGAGAAAGGAGAAAACGTCAGTTTAAGTCAATTTTATTGAAAACTTTTTTGACTTTCATTTGTTAGGTTAATCATATTGAAAGTTCTAATTTTGTATTAATAATAACTATGTCAGATTTTCAAGCCGGTACTTTTTTAAAGCAAATTGATTTCCCCAAGGATCTTCGAGAAAAATTTTCTGTTGAAGATTTACCTCAGGTGTCTGATGAGCTTAGACAATACATCGTGGATGTAATATCTGAGATAGGTAATAGCCATTTTGGTGCAAGTTTGGGAGTTGTCGAACTCACCGTTGCATTGCATTATGTTTTTAATACTCCCGAAGACCAAGTAGTTTGGGATGTTGGACATCAGGCTTATGGTCATAAGATATTAACAGGACGAAGAGATAAATTCCATACGAATAGAAGTAAGGGTGGAATTTCAGGATTTCCGAAAAGAGCGGAAAGCGAATATGATACATTTGGTGTTGGTCATTCATCCACGTCAATTTCAGCGGCACTAGGCATGGCCGTGGCCAACAACTATCAAAATAAGAAACAAACGCAACACATTGCGGTTATAGGAGATGGTGCAATGACTGCAGGCTTGGCCTTTGAAGGAATGAACCATGCAGGATTTGAAAAAGACGCAAACCTCTTGGTGATATTGAATGACAATTGTATGTCAATTGATCCAAACGTTGGCGCTCTCCGAGAATATTTAACGGACATAACTACGTCTCATACTTACAATAAAGTAAAAGATGAGGTCTGGAACTTACTAGGGAAAATTTCAAAGTTCGGACCAGACGGAAGGTCAATTGCTGCTAAAGTTTCAACGGCATTAAAGTCGAGCTTGCTCAAACAAAGTAATCTTTTTGAGTCTTTAAATTTCAGGTATTTTGGACCTGTCGACGGTCATGATGCAATCGGAATGGCGAAGGTTTTGGAAGATTTAAAAGATATTCCTGGACCAAAAATTCTTCACTGCATTACCAAAAAGGGAGCTGGGTTTAAATATTCCGAAGAAGGTAATCCTACAAAATGGCATGCTCCGGGCGTTTTCAATAAAGAAACGGGAGAAATAGTTAAAATTATTCCTCAAAATCCAGAGCCTCCAAAATATCAAGATGTTTTTGGTCATACTATTGTTGAGTTGGCAGAAAAAAACGATAAGATTATGGGTGTGACTCCCGCAATGCCGAGTGGATGTTCGTTGAGCATTATGATGGAAGCAATGCCAGAAAGAGCGTTTGATGTTGGAATTGCAGAGCAACATGCGGTTACATTTAGCGCGGGATTGGCTACTCAAGGAATGCTTCCTTTTTGTAATATTTATTCATCGTTCATGCAAAGGGCGTATGACCAGGTGTTGCATGATGTAGCTCTTCAAAATTTAAATGTTGTGTTTTGTCTAGACAGAGCAGGTTTAGTGGGTGCTGATGGTGCTACCCATCATGGTGCTTACGACTTGGCTTTTATGAGATGTGTTCCCAACATTACAGTTTC
The DNA here is from genome assembly GCA_036782275.1 of Crocinitomicaceae bacterium. Taxonomy (GTDB): domain Bacteria; phylum Bacteroidota; class Bacteroidia; order Flavobacteriales_D; family Crocinitomicaceae; genus UBA952. Next base: position 10,104 of record DAIPZI010000008.1, on the reverse strand, counting down.
TGCCCCGATGAATGAAGAAGAATTAAGAAATTTAATGTATTCTTCACAACTTGAGAATAAGGGCCCTTTCGTGATTAGGTATCCAAGAGGAAAAGGGGTGATGACGGATTGGAAGAAGCCTATGAAAGAGATTTCAATAGGGAAAGGTAGGCGTTTAACGAATGGTGATGATGTAGCTATACTTTCTGTTGGACACCCAGGGAATTTTGTTCAGGATTCAATAGCCGAAATGAATGAGCTAGGGGCCTCTGTTGCTCACTATGACATGCGTTTTGTTAAGCCAATCGACGAAGTAATGCTACACGAAGTCTTTACAAAGTTTGATAAAGTCATTACGATTGAGGATGGTTGCATAATGGGTGGCTTTGGCTCGGCAGTAATAGAGTTTATGACGGATCAAAAATATAAAGCCGAAGTTGTTCGTTTAGGAATCCCAGATCAGTACATTCACCATGGAACGCAAAAAGAACTTTGGGCCGATTGTGGCTATGATGCAAAAGGTATTGTGGATACTGTCATTAAGACACTTTCTTTATCAAAACATTCAAGAAAACTGAAAAAAAACATCAGCTAATCCTATTTTTTCCTTTATATTGGACGACTAAATTGTTAAAATTATGTCTGCCAAATCAAATCAAAGTGCCTTATTTACACTGACTACGGTGTTCTTTTTCTGGGGTTTTATTGCCGCCGGGAATTCTGTTTTTCTAGGCTTCTGTAAAGAATATTTTAGTTTAGATCAGTTTCAAAGTCAATTGATTGAGTTCGCATTTTACGGAGCTTACTTTATTGGTGCGTTGATGCTATTCATGTTTTCAAGTATTGCCAAAACTGATATTATGAATAAATGGGGGTTAAAGAATGGGATCGTATATGGACTTATTCTTTCAGCTTTTGGAGCGGGAGCAATGATTACTGCTGTTACTGGTGCCGAACCCGGAGATTCATCTGCTTTTGGTTTTGTTTTAGGGTCTTTATTTATTGTTGGATTGGGTTTTTCTCTTCAGCAAACTGCTGCCAATCCCTTTGCCTTATTACTTGGTGAGCCTGAAAAAGGGTCGCATCGTTTGAATCTTGCGGGGGGAGTTAATTCTCTCGGGACAACAATTGGCCCCATCATTGTCACCTTAATTTTATTCGGGACAGCAGCAAAAGCTGATATTAGTATTGAGGAGGAGATTGCAAAAGGAAACTTGACACTAGCTCAGGTTCAGTATTTATATATGGCCGTGGGAGGGCTTTTTATAGCCGCCGCAGGCTTGTTTTTCTTTTCAAAGAAATTGCCATCAGGAAAAGCCGACTCGGAATTTCATGGAGCCAAAAAAGCAATGGTTGCCTTACTCACAATCACCATGCTTTTGGTGGTTATATTCTTCTTCGTTTTTAGACAGTATTTGGGTTTAGGAGAGGGAGAAAAGCTTTCTGCATCGTCAGAAATGTCAATATTATGGCTTTCGTTTGCTGGACTTTTGGTTGTAGTTGGTGGCCTGCTTTTGAGTAATATGATTGCGAAAAAATCAAATGAAGGTTGGGGAGCCATGAAGTATCCACAATTGGTTTTGGGAATGCTCGCCATTTTCACCTACGTAGGGGTTGAGGTTTCGATTCAAAGTAATTTAGGTGCGCTATTAAAATTACCGGATTTTGGAGCCATGACTGACGCTCAGATTGCACCCTACATATCCATGTACTGGGGAGGATTGATGATTGGACGGTGGACTGGTGCAATAGCTGTTTTTAACCCTTCTGATCAAATGAAGAAGATTCTAATGATAATTGTTCCTTATGTTGCATTTGGCGTGGTTTTAAGCTTAAATTTTGTGTCTGGGTTTAAAGTAACTCACCTATTTGTTTTTGCCATATGCGTAGCTGTTCAAATAGCCGGCTTTTTTATTGGTAAAGATCGGCCAGCACCAACCCTGAAAATATTTGGAATTTTAGGTGTTACTGCAATGATAATCGGATTAGTAACCACTGGTGAAGTTGCGATATTCGCATTTCTTAGTGGTGGTTTGTTTTGTTCCATAATGTGGCCTTCTATATTTGCTTTAAGTTTAAATGGTTTAGGAAAATTCACTTCTCAAGGGTCGGCCTTTTTGGTAATGATGATTTTAGGAGGAGCGATTATACCGCCATTACAAGGTAAATTGGGCGATATTATTGGGATGCATTCTTCATACATCGTTTGTGCGTTGTGTTTTGCATATCTCGCATTCTTTGCATGGTATGTAAACAAAAATCACCAATCCAAAACTTAATTTAAACTGATGAGAAATCATCAGTTTAAAGCCTTTTGTTATCTAAATTCATAGAATTGAACCCTTGCTTTCACAATTATAAATGATTGTTTTTGAGCTTGTTAATTGTTAATTTTTTAAAAAACAATCGACTTAATGTCAATTTTACACTTATTCTTCTTAAATTGGTCCAATATAAATTACAAATTAACTTACAATGAAGAAATTTTATACGTTTTTATTTTTATTAATTGCGGGAAATAGCTTCTCTCAGGTAGAGGGGGTTTGGTATCTCGCAGAACAAGAAGGAGCTTTAGCAGTGGGCTCAGCAGACTGGACAAATACCTGGTGGGCAAATAATACTGCCGATATAACAACTAGAGCTTGCCTTTGGGATGATAGTGTGGTTTTTGAAGCAAATGGAGATTTTGCTAACGGAATGGGTGCTGATACTTGGTTAGAGCCATTTCAAGGTGTTGGTTCTGAGCAATGCGCAGCTCCTGTAGCACCTCATAGTGATGCAACTGGAACTTGGAGTTTTGATGCGGGTACGGGAGATCTGACACTTTCAGGTGTAGGATGTCATTTAGGTTTACCTAAAGTGATTAATGGATCTGAATTATCAAATCCAGGAGATGCTCCAGCATCTGTCATTTACAAATTAACCTTTTCACCAGATGGAAACACGATGACAGTTAATATAGAAGTAGGTGGAAATGCATGGAGATTTGTTTATCAAAAATCAGGGACAGTATCTGGACCAACAACATACGACGTGACATTCAATGTAGATATGAGTGATTACGCGGGAACAATTGGAACAGGTGTTTACATTAACGGAACGTTTAACGGTTGGTGTGGAGATTGTAACCCAATGATTGATGCTGGTGGCGGTATTTGGAAAGTTACTTTACCATTAGATCCAGGAACCATTCAATACAAATTTACAGTTGATGGATGGACTGACCAAGAGGTTTTTGCTGGAGGAGAAGTTTGTACCGTTACTGATGGAGGTTTTACAAATAGAATATTAGAGATTACTGAAGGAGCACTTCTTCCTGTTGTTTGTTTTAACAGTTGTGAGGCATGTCCTGGAGGACAAGGAAGTTCTTCTGATGTTACATTTAATGTAGACATGTCACTTTATTCAGATCCAATTGGAACCGTTTATGTTAACGGAAGCTTCAATGGTTGGTGTGGAGATTGTAATCCGATGAATGATGCAGGAAGCGGATTGTGGAAAGTAACACTTCCTTTGACTGTAGGTGAATCTATTGAGTACAAATTCACAATTGACGGTTGGACAGTACAGGAAGTATTCGCTGGAGGAGAAAGCTGTACAGTTACTGATGCTTCAGGTGAGTATACCAATCGTTACTTTATGGTTGAAACTGGAAACCCAAGTATCGACATCGTATGCTGGGAGAGTTGTGAGCCTTGTGCTGTGAGTATAGAAGAGCAGTCTAACGATTTCACTGTAGCTCCAAATCCATTTAATGCTGAGATTGAAATATCATCAAATCAATCAATGAAAGAGATCAAAATAATTGACCTTTCAGGTAAGATAGTTGCTTCAGTAGCAGTGGATAGTAGCTCCAAAAAAATGAATTTGGACTACTTGACAAGTGGTGTATATACAATTACTGTTGAAACAGCAGATTCGATATCTACAAGTCGAATTATTAAGAAATAGTTTTTTTATTTTTTTTTGTTGAAATGGGGAGTTTTGCTCCCCATTTTTACATTAAGAACTTTAATTACGCTGATGGAATAAATTGTAATTTTAAAGTTCAAGAGCAAAAAGTTTATTCATATGTTTTTTTCTAGAAATCAATTTTTCTCAATAGCGCTAATTCTACTCATGCCTTTTTGTGTTTATGCGCAAAAAGAAATAGAATTGCCCATCGATCAGCGGGTTGATGATTTATTATCAAAAATGACCCTTGAAGAAAAAATTGGTCAAATGAACCAATACAACGGGTTTTGGAATGTAACAGGGCCTTCTCCCATAGAAGGCAATGCTAAAGAAAAATATGATCATTTATCTAAAGGTTGGGTTGGCTCGATGTTAAATGTTCGGGGAGCCAAAGAAGTAAGAGCAGTCCAAGAAATTGCAGTCAATGAATCTCGATTAGGTATTCCTCTTATCATTGGGTTTGATTTGATTCATGGGTACAAAACAATAAGCCCTATTCCTCTTGCAGAATCAGCGAGCTGGGACTTGAGTGCTATAAAAAAATCCGCAGCTTTAGGCGCAAAGGAAGCGGCGTCTGCTGGAATTAATTGGACGTTCGCCCCGATGGTCGACATTACTAGAGATGCACGTTGGGGACGGGTAATGGAAGGTGCAGGAGAGGATCCGTACTTAGGAAGTCTCATTTCTGCCGCTCGTGTCCACGGGTTTCAAGGTATTGATTTAAGTGACCCAAATACTGTGGCAGCTTGTGCTAAACATTTTGCCGCATATGGTTTTGCTGAAAGTGGGCGTGATTATAATACAGTGGATATAGGAGAAAACACACTGCACAATATTGTTTTACCACCCTTTAAAGCAGCTTCAGATGCAGGAGTTAAAACTTTTATGAATTCATTTAACGATTTAAATGGAATTCCTGCAACTGCGGATAAGAATTTACAACGCACTATTTTAAAAGAGTCATGGGGGTTTGATGGTTTTATCGTTTCCGATTGGGGATCGTTAAAGGAAATGATTGATCATGGGTATGCAAAAGATGAAAATCATGCTGGAGAACTTGGTATTAATGCGGGTTCAGACATGGACATGGAGTCCTATATTTACTTAAATGAAATAGAATCTCTTTTAAAAGATAATCGAATTAATATAGAGCAAATTGATGACGCAGTAAGTCGTATTTTAAAAGTAAAGTTTGAGCTTGGATTATTTGAAGACCCTTTCAAGTATTGTGACGAAGAACGGGAAAAAAAGATAACAGGTTCCGAAGAAATGCGAGCAGGCGTTTTGGATATGGCTAAAAAGTCAATCGTTCTTTTGAAAAATAATGGGAATGTACTTCCCCTAAAAAGAGAAGGGCAAAAAATCGCACTAATAGGACCTTTGGCGGATGATAAAAACAGCCCGTTGGGCAATTGGAGAATCGCTGCCGAAAATAACTCTGCTGTTTCGGTATTGGAAGGAATGCAGTCGCATACTGGAAACGAAATCATTTTTTCTCAAGGAGTAAAGCTAGTGAACTCAATACCTGCATTTCATGAGGAGGTTCAGATTAACACCACAGACAAATGCGGATTAAAAGCGGCAAAAAAAGCAGCAAAAAAAGCGGATGTCGTTGTCATGGTGCTTGGTGAATACGGTTTTCAGTCAGGGGAGGGCAGGAGCCGAACCAAATTAGATCTGCCAGGATTTCAGCAAGAACTTCTTGAAGAGGTATACAAGGTAAACCCGAATATTGTATTGGTTTTAATGAATGGACGTCCTTTGGTTCTCAATTGGGCGGATGAAAATATTCCCGCGATTGTCGAGGCTTGGCATCTTGGAACAGAGAGTGGAAATGCCATCACAGAGGTTTTATATGGAGATTACAACCCTAGCGGCAAGTTACCCATGAGTTTTCCTCGAAGTGTCGGGCAAATGCCAATTTATTATAATTACAAAAACACTGGAAGACCTGGAGCGGACGGAGCTGATGCAGGAAGTGTTTTCTGGTCACATTATGGAGATGAAAAAAACAGTCCATTGTATCCTTTTGGCTATGGATTAAGCTATACGACATTTGAGTATTCAGATATCGAAATAAGCTCAAGCTCATTATCAATGAATTCTAAAATTCAAGCTTCAGTGGTACTTAAAAACACCGGTAATTATAAAGGGAAAGAAGTGGTGCAGTTATACATAAGAGATCATTTTGCGAGCTCAATTAGGCCAGTGAAAGAATTAAAAGGGTTTGAATTGGTAGAATTAAATCCTGGAGAATCCAGAAAGGTCAATTTTGTTATAGATACAGATTTATTAAAGTTCTACAGTGCTCGAAAAATATGGGAAGCAGAACCAGGAGCCTTTTCGCTTTTTATCGGTTCGAATTCGTCTACAAAACGTGAAGTTCAGTTCGAATTAAATTAAAGTTTTCAATGTGCTTTTTAATTGAGTACAAGCATTAACTTTGCAGCCAATGGATCATGATATTGAATTGCGTTTTCAGAAACTAACCAAACATCTTGAAAAATCGTTTGGAGAGGATTTAGACATTCACGCCATGTTGTTTTTAATTGGGGTAAATGAATATGGACAGGGGCATAAAAAGTATTCTAAACAGGAAAAGACAGACCTAATTCATGTTGCGATTTGCACGCTTCTTGTTCCTTCTGGGTATTATGAATATAAAGGAAGAGATGAAGAGGGGTGGCCTCACTTTGAGTTGGTGAAAAAGCTGCCTGCAATACAGTCTAACCACCAACAACATTTGATCAAGGAAGCTCTTTTGGATTATTTTAAATCAAATGACTATTATTCGGAGAATATCCAAGATTAAAGGTCAACGAGATTTAAATCTGACTCCTTGTGTAGTGCTAAAATCTCAAAATGTTTTGTGAGATGCATGTCTTCACGGTCAATACTTTTTAAATCATTGAGTGTCTCAAAATCATAAAGACGATAGAGCTTATAATCCAGCTTGTCTAGGCTATCGAATAGCTCTTCTCTTTCTGTAAAGCTGAGTTTTTTATAACATTCAACCATAAGCACTGGCTTCTGTTCATTTATTAGTTTTGAAATGGTTTTAATAATTTCCTTGTCGTATCCTTCTGCATCTATTTTAATTAAGGAAATATGAGCAATTTGACTTGAATAGTTGGCTTCCAAGAACGAGCTCAGATTTTTCCCCTTAACGTCTAGAGGGTAGTAATGATTATGGTTTTTATTTTCTATCTCAGATAAATAGCCACCATTACAAAAGGAGGGATCAGAATAATTAAAGACGTAATCTCCATCCACATCTGTTGCTGCAAAACAAAACGCATCAATATTTGCAATGGATTGATTCAACCTAATGTTTTCCTCTAGTACTTTAAACACGAATTTATTCGGTTCCAATCCAATGACCAATCCATTATTTCCGGCAGCGATTCCCATAGGAACAGTTGTGTCTCCTGTGTGTGTCCCTATATCAATAATCACTTTTCCTTCAACTCCTAAACGTTTGTAAAAATCAATATTTTCTTTGGTGATTTTTTTCGGCTCTTCCTTAGGGTGTTGCCATTGAGCGAATGAAATCGTCCCATGCCCTTCAACCTCCATGTTTTTGATGACTGTACTGTACTCAACCGGTGCTGCGCTGTTTTTTTTGATTCGAGCGCTTAATTGTTTGATTAATCTTAACATGACTTATTTTATGACTAAAACTTTACCCACTTTTTTATCTTTTCCAGCATTGGTTGCTGTCCATATAAAGTATACTCCAGTAGTAACAGGTTCTCCGTTTATTGCTTTACAATTCCAAGTGGCTGTTCCGCCGTTTGATGTGGTTTTGTAAACTAAATTCCCTGCAGCATCAGTGATTTTAACATCTGAATTGTATCGAATTCCTTGTATGGTCACTGGGCCAGAAAAACCAGGTCTCACAGGATTCGGGAAAACCACAAATCCTTCATAAGTAGGGTCTTCATAACTTGCATCTGAACGATATGAAACCAAGCCTTTATCTGTTATGATATAAAGCTCACCATTTGATTGGTCTAATTTTAAGTCGAATATATTATTTGAAATAAGAGGAGAGTTTTCAGTAGTGAATTGTTCTAAAATCTCTGAACCATCAGGGCTTAAAAGAAGAATGCCAGCATTTAATGTTGATACCCATTTTCTATTTCCTCCATCAACCTCTATGTCTGTAATATGTGTGTTGCCCAATACGTATTCTACATTTCCTTCAAAAGACACTTTTACACGTTGAGCATCGTACTCTCCGGGGCTAGCACCAAATGAATTGGATGCATTGTATAATATGGCGAATCCAGCATCTGTTCCGATCCATATTTCCCCATCGAAATCTGCCGCGATTGCCGTTACATTATCGGAGGGAAGATTTCCTTGATTCGAACCTGTTTTGAGCTGAATGTATTGATCATCAGAAGAATTTGTCAATGACTCATTGTAATTGTATCCAAAAAGGCCTTTATCTTCTGAAGCGAACCAAATGTGATTGTTAAAGTCAATAATCATTTTTTTGGTGTAGATGTTTCTTGCACTTCCTCCACAGTCAAAGCTATTCCAGTTGCCTTCAGCATCTTTTACATTAAGTGGGTTTTCAGTGTATCCATTCAGCGCCCAAAGGTTCCCAAATTCATCATACGATACACTTGATACAAGGGACCAACCATTTCCACTTGAGGTAAATTCAAGTGTAGAATTTAAATCATTAAAAAGATTCACAGAGTCATTGTTGAAAATACTTAAGGGCTCTTCAGAATATGAAGACACCGCGACTTCGTCTGTGTTTGTGGGGTTAACAGCAATGTCAATGAAATCCCAAATATTTTTGTTTTCCCATGCCTCAACGGTATTTACATTGTGAAAACTCCACTCTTCATTTTCAAACAAATGCAATCCATTGGTGCTAAAGGACGGAAGCTTCCCATTTAATCTACCACTCGCAATGGCAAGCTTGTTGTTTTGCCAATCCATAGAATAAAAATCATTATTAGTAGGTCCCACAATAGGGTAACGTTTATATCCTATTCCAGAAGTAAATAAAAACAAGCCTTTGGTTTTATCTGCAGACCATATTCCTTGACTATTACGTACGGTTCTCAATGGAGAAATCCAGGTATACATGTTGTTTGAATTGTAGGAAGCTGTATTTTCAAGGAGCTCGTTAAACAGGTAAATTGCACCGTCCATATTTACGGCGAAGGACGAGTCATTTAAGATATTAATTGAATTAATCTCTAAAGAAAATGGCACGTCTATTAATAAATCGACAGCTGTACTGTTGAGATAGAATACACTGTCCATTCCATATCCATCCTTTTTGAAAAGAACAATAAGTCTGTCTTGGAAAGATTCTATTTCGGTGTATGAGTTTTCATTAATAATTGGCAGTCGGGTTTCGATTTGCCACTGGCTCTCATCAGGCAATGCAGGGTTTGATAAGAGACCATACTTAAGCATATTTGACGTTAACGCAAAAATGGTATCTTCTGAAAAGCTCAGGTCGAGTATGGCTTCATTTCCGCTTGTTGGATAATACGTGTCTTTAATTTCGTCCTTTTGAATATCAAGCTTTGAGACACAAAAATCTGTGGCAACATATATATAATCACCAGATCGTTCAAATCGATTTATTCTTTTGGAGTTTGGAATTTGAGCCAGTTTAATTGCGGGAATATTGTAAATATTATCACTTGTTATTTTGTCAATATTGCCATTTTCATACCCTACAAGAACCGCTCCTTCTACTTCATCATAATAAATGGCAGAAACATCGATGTCGGAAAGACCATTTATGTCCGTAAGTAATTCTTCTTCTTCGGTATCACTATTGTATACGAATATTCCATTTTTGAACGCTGTAAAAACGGTGTTATCTACAATAGCAACATCAATAGCTTGACCTGAAGCAACGTGAAGCCTCCATTGCCCCATTCCAATTTGCGCCCAAAAGTAATTCCCCATAACGAGGGTTATAATTAATACAAATACCTTCACCTTGGAATAACGCATATAATTTTAATATATTTAAATACAATCAAATCTTCGGGTCTTATCTATTTTATAAACGACAGAATATGTGAAATAAATCTTATAATTCTCGACTAAAACAAATAATAAACGAGCTCAAAGTTAATGATAATAACCCTTTTCTAGTAAGCTTATATTATATTTGCATAAATACAA
>DAIPZI010000007.1:0-19024 GCA_036782275.1 Crocinitomicaceae bacterium | reverse complement strand
ATTTAGTGTCAGTATGTCACTTTCTATGACATATTTATAAGTTAAAAATCTTCATTTAGGTTAAAATGTCTTGTTTTTTTACTTGGCACAAATTTCGTTGTATCAAATCGAAAATAAAACTTAAATAAAATGGCAGTTAAATTTAAACCATTAGCAGATCGCGTTCTGATAGAACCAGTCGCTGCTGAGGAAAAAACATCAAGTGGAATTATTATACCTGACACGGCAAAGGAAAAACCTCTAAGAGGAATAGTTATAGCTGTTGGACCTGGAAAAAAAGACGAGTCAATGTCGGTGAAAAAAGGAGATGCAGTCTTGTATGGTCAATACTCTGGAACAGAAATTAAAATAGAAAATGAAGATTATCTGATAATGAAAGAGTCAGATATTTACGGTATTTGTTAATCAATTAGAAAAAAATAAAATGGCAAAAGATATATTTTTTGATGTAGAAGCGAGAGAAAAACTTAAAAAAGGAGTTGATGCTCTTGCAGATGCAGTTAAAGTAACACTAGGTCCGAAAGGAAGAAATGTTGTTATCGGTAAGAAATTTGGCGCTCCGCACATTACCAAAGATGGTGTGACAGTGGCTAAAGAAATTGAACTTGAGGATGAAGTTGAGAACATGGGCGCTCAAATGGTAAAAGAAGTAGCATCGAAAACAGCGGATATAGCTGGTGATGGGACTACAACAGCCACAGTCCTTGCACAGGCAATTATAAGCGCAGGCTTAAAGAATGTAGCTGCTGGAGCTAATCCAATGGATCTTAAGAGAGGTATTGATAAGGCGGTAAAGGAAGTTGTAGCAAACCTTAAAAAACTTTCAAAAGAGGTGGGTTCTGATAATAGTAAGATTGAGCAAATCGCTACAATTTCAGCCAACAACGATGAGGCCATTGGAGCACTTATCGCAAAGTCAATGAAAGATGTAGGGAATGATGGAGTCATTACTGTAGAGGAAGCTAAGGGAATTGAAACTGAAGTGAAAACAGTTGAGGGTATGCAATTCGATAGAGGATACTTATCTCCATACTTTGTAACCAATACAGAGAAGATGATTACGGAAATGGAAGATCCTATGATTTTAATCTGTGAAAAGAAAATTTCATCGATGAAAGAATTGATGCCAATTCTTGAGCCAGTAGCACAATCGAGTAAAGGTCTTTTAATTATTGCAGAAGATGTTGATGGAGAAGCATTGGGTACTTTGGTGGTAAATCGAATCAGGGGCTCACTGAAAGTCGCAGCTGTTAAGGCTCCTGGATTTGGAGATCGAAGAAAAGCGATGCTAGAGGATATTGCGATCTTAACGGGAGGACAAGTGATTTCTGAGGAGAGAGGGATGACACTAGAAAATACAACTATTGATATGCTTGGTACTGCTGAGAAAATAGAAATAGACAAAGACAACACGACTATAGTTAATGGTAAAGGCAAAAAGGCTGATATCAAGGCAAGAATTGGTCAAATTCGTGCTCAAATAGAAACAACAACTTCTGATTATGATAAAGAAAAACTTCAGGAAAGGTTAGCTAAACTTTCAGGAGGTGTAGCCGTTTTATATGTTGGTGCTCCAACTGAAGTTGAAATGAAAGAGAAGAAAGATAGAGTGGAGGATGCTTTGGCAGCAACTCGTGCGGCAGTTGAAGAAGGTATTGTCGCCGGAGGAGGCGTTGCCTTATTAAGGGCTATTGAATCATTGGATAAAATCAACGGATTAAATGATGATGAAGTCACAGGTATAGCAATTGTAAAAAGAGCAGCCGAAGAGCCTTTAAGACAAATCATCTCAAATGCGGGTGAAGAAGGTGCAGTCATTGTACAAGAAGTAAAGGCAGGAAAAAAAGATTTTGGTTACAACGCAAGGACAGAGAAATTTGAAAATCTTTTCAAGGCGGGTGTAATCGATCCTACAAAAGTAACAAGAATCGCTGTCGAGAATGCAGCGTCTATTGCAGCAATGTTATTGACCACTGAGTGCGTTATTGCTGATCAGCCTGAGGAATCGGCTCCAGCTGCTATGCCCCCAATGGGTGGTGGTATGCCAGGGATGATGTAATCCATTCGTATACAATCTTATAAATTCTTAAAGCCATCGTTTGATGGCTTTTTGATTTTTTATTAGTTTGGTATAAAATTTGGCTTATTTCTGGAAATGAAAAAACACCTTTCTATTATACTATTGTGTTTAATTACAAGCTCGTGTTTGGAAATATTGGATGATATCTCCTTCAATATTGATGGGTCAGGAACATTTAAGTATACGGTCAATTTAAGCTCAAGTCAGGTAAAACTCAACTCCATATTAGCCCTGGATAGCATTGATGGTAAGAAGGTTCCAAGTATAAATGAAATTCAAGAAAAAATCGAGGTTTTCGGGGAATTATTATCCGCTCAAGAGGGTATCTCGAATGTTTATATTGATACCAATTATCAACAATTTATTTTTAAAATACAATGTGATTTCTCTAACGTTATAGATTTACAACGGGGTTTTGAATCCTCCCTTAAAGAAACATTGACACAACTAGAAAATGAAGAAATAGCCTACGAATGGATTACTTGGGACGGCCAAGTAATGGTTAGAAAGGTGCCTGATTTGGATAGATGGTCTTTGCCTTCAATCAAAACAGAAGATTCTGAACTATTGAAAAAAGGGTATTATACTTCAATAACCCGCTTCGAGAATAAAGTGAATTATTTTGAAAATCCGGCCGCTAAATTATCTAAAAATGAACGGGCAGTTATGTTGAGAAAAAGTGCTTTCGAGGTATTCAACGATCATAAGGTTATGGATAATATAATCCACGTTGATAGTACAAGAAACTGATGATTTATTCGTACTTTCGACGAATAATTCGGTAATATGTTTCAGTACAAAAGTTTCCTTGTAATTCTTGTTCTTTCACTTGGTTCTATTGGTCATTCTCAGCAAAGTGAAAATATCGTTCCAAAGGAAGCTTCGACAGTTTTCAGCATTAATAACATCAATCTTCTTAAAAAGATCTCTCTGAATGATTTGGTGAAGTATGACTTCATGGAAGAGATTCATCAAGAATTATTTGATGGATCAACTGAAGGTAAAACATTGAAAGATGCTGGAATGGATTTTGACCAAAGGCTCAATGTTTTTTATGGTAAAAACAATGAATTAGAGGTTTCTGGGTTTTCTTTTGGCGTGAGCAACAAGCTCGCTTTATTTGAAGTTTTTGATGATTTTGAGGCGGCAGGACTTATCTCTAATTCTGCAGAAAAATATTCATCATTTTTTAATACACTGATCATTGAAAATAATGCAGCCTTATTGATTCGAGTTGAACCTCGCGATCAATTTGTAACGGATATAACGGATTCCATTTGGTACGCAAGAGGTAACGAAAACCCTTTTGGTAGCGAACTAGAGCTTGATTTAATGGAGGAGCCTCAGGAGTTTTATGAGGAAGATATGCACAAGTTGTATAGTAGTGATTATGATATGGAGAAAAATTACTGGGAAATTCGTGATAGCATCTTATACGATTTACAAGTGAAATATCTGGATGATGTTTTAACGGATCTTTTTCTAAACAAAAACAGCCTATACACGAAAGATTCTAGGTTTGCAAAACAAGTATCTCGAAGCTCTGAAGGGGTTTTTTATCTTGATAATTCAAGGAATATAACAAACGAGCAAGGGTTATGGTACTTTCAAACCATGTATCCGATAATGAATGATGATTTAAAGGAGCTGTATCAAGAAAATGTCATGCTAGGAGATCTCCGAATTGATTCTAATGAAATTAACTTCACGGTTAATGCGAATTATGGGGATGAATTGGGTTCTATTTATTCTGAAATGAATAATAATAAAATCAATAAGAAGTTCTTAAAGTATATTCCTGATGATAGCCCTGCTTATGTTGTTTACAATATAGACTTAAGAAAAGCATATGAGAAAGCCTATGACATTGTTTTGCCTATTCTAAAAAATCAAAAAAATGTTGAAATGGTAATGAATCTTTTAGCCATTCAGCTTTTAGATCAACTGGTGGATAAAAAGTCATTTTTTGATGCCTATAAAGGTGGGATGTTTGCATCATTTAATGGGGTGGAAAAAGTAAAAGTGAAACAAATTGAATATGTTTATGATGAAGAAAATTTTGATTATTCTGAGATTGAAACTGAATCAGATGAAGAGATACCAGTTTTTACAATTGGCATTGCCTCTCAACGTCCGGATCTCTTTGAGATGATATTGGAAGACTTATCAAGATTAAGCTCCCGTATCCAAAAAAAAGAGGGGTATTGGATTGTCGAAGATGCTATTTTAGAGGCTACACCTGTTTATTTGATTTGTAATAAAAACACCTTCATAATTTCTAATAACCGAATGTTGGTAGAGTCAAATATAGATGGATACGGTTCAAAGTCGTTGTCGGGTAAAAAAATAAAAAGATTAAAAAAGTCAGGAGTAGTATATGCTAGTATTGATTTGGATGAAACATTTCAAAAGTTTCCCATCGACTTCGTGGATGAAAGACAAAAACGAGTCATTGATAGAATGAAAGGGAATTCTGGAAGAATAGAGCTCACCTCAGGGTATTCAGAGTTGGATCACACTCAATACAAAATGAGTTATTCCTTTGAACAAGGAGGTGATTCTGGTAAACAATTTTTAGATATGATTAATTCCCTTTACATATTTTCCAAATAACAGTCCGAGGTGTACAAGAAGATATCCCTTATTGTTCTTTTGGCAGTTCTTCTCATATTACTACTTTACATTAGGCCATTTAAGGAACCGGCTAAACCAAATTTTAAAATTGAGCTAATCCTTCCTGAAGCTGACATTGTTGGTACAGTACAGGTTCTTGACTTATTAAAAGAAACCTCAGAGCTTCTCGTTTTTAACGATGTGAAGTCCCGTCAATTTCTGACGTATGAGTTTATACTTTCGATGGCTAAGAAATATGGGATAGATCTTCAGAGCAATATCTATTTATTTGCGAATGATCGAGGCGATTTCGGTTTTGTAATCCCCTTGTTAAAATCAAGTAAACTAGAAAACGTCTTCGAACGTGTTGAGATGGATTTTGAAGTTGCTGATACATTGATTGGTAAAGACCAAGTATATAAGATTGAAGAAGAGGAGCTGTTTTTTTTTAAAAGGAATAAATATGCCGTAATCTACAAAGGGAATTATTTTCCCGAGATCTATGAGCAATTAACGAATAAGTCGCGAGTAATAAGGAAGTCATGGAAAACGTTATTGACAAATCCTTATTTTAAAAACGAACACCTTGTCATGTATGCTAAGAATGATAAGTTAAATGATTTGGGAATTGGTCATGTATTTTTAGCTCATGATAGTGATTCTACAGAATTTTATTTAAAAAGTAGAATCGTTATGAACGATTCGATCCCTTTCTTAATCAATAAGAATGGTAAAGCGATTGATTATTCGAATAGTTCGAGTCGATTGATCGATTTACATTTAAATTTTCAAAATCTAAATGTAAATACTAAAGATTTGATAGCTGATAAACTCAAAAACATTTCTAAAAAAATCAATTTCCCAATAAAAGACTTTGTCACCTTATGGGCAGGAGATTTATGTTACGAGGAAGGTGGGTACTATAAGATCCAAGAAGAATATGTTGAGACGGAACTTGATGAGAATTTTGAGACGCTGGAAATTGAAAAGACCAGAGAAATTCTTGTGCCGCGCTACAAATTAATGGTGTCTACTTTGGGGCCAGCGACCTCATTTGTAAATAAGTTATTGGCAAAAGGAATTCTAACAAAAGAAGAGGATAAATATAGATTTCTTTTTTCTCCTTTGTTCAAAATGAAGATCTCTAAAAATGCTTGTATGTTTTACACGAGTGAAAAAACACCAAGAATTACAGCTTCTAAAACAAATAGATTAAAGTGGGATTACAACGGCTTATTGTTGAATTTTGACATTGACAGCTCCATTAATAACACATTGTATGGAGGGGTCAGAATACCGGCAAAAGATTTGTTGAAAAGTGCTCCGCTATGACCTAAGCTGTTTTAGCTATTCTATTTAATGTTTTGTGTATGTGCGAAACACTACATTTGAACTTCAAAGAAAGCTCTTTCAAGCTGATATTCTTCTCAACACGGAGTTTATAAATTTGTGCTTTGTCACTTTCAGTTAATGGATCTGGTCTACCCATTGTTGAATTCCCACCTTTAGGTCCGTATTTCAATCTTCTCTTCGCCCACAAGTCACTGTTGTCTCTTTTCCCTGTTAGAAATCCAATTTTAATCGATTCACTGTAGCTAGACCATTTTAAATTTTCGACTTTATTGTTCTGTAGATTCCCATCGAGATGAATAACCACTTTGTTTTTTCTGGGCCGGTCATTTTTTATAAAAACTGAGGCAACTAATTTGTGAGGATATATGGTCTTTTTTTTACCAGAGTTGTTAATTAAATCGGTCATAAGGAAACCGTTTCCCGGATGAATTCTTTGGGTCTTTTTTTTAGGTGAAAAATGAACTATTCGACCATTTTTGAACTTCTTTGTTCTTTCTAAGGACCTTATATTTCCATGGCTGGAAATTTCATAGTCTGAAAATCCTTTTATTTGTTTCCATAACTCCATGGTTTAGAAACAATAAACTCACAAAATAGTTCATTAACTTATGGCAAATTCGAAATTTTCTGAATTTTGATGTAAATCATTAAGAATTTCGTTCAATTCTTCGATATCGTTTGAAGTCACGAGTTGCGTTTTGATGTCCTTGAAATTTGAAATTCCTTTGAAATAATTCGCATAATGACGTTTCATTTCTGCAACTCCTAATTTTGATCCTTTCCATTTAATACTCGAGGCTAAATGCTCTTGAACAGCCTCTACTTTTTCTTGAAAAGAAGGGCGTTTGTGATGAGTGTTGTGTGCAATGAAATGTTTGATTTCTCTAAAAATCCATGGATTTCCAATACTCGCTCTACCAATCATGACGCCGTCAACACCATATTTGTCTTTGTATTCAATAGCTTTTTCTGGTGAATCAATATCACCATTTCCAAATACAGGGATATTTAATCTGGGATTATTTTTTACTTCAGCAATCAATGACCAATCAGCACTACCCTTATACATTTGTTTTCTAGTTCGACCGTGAATTGAAATGGCTTCAATTCCAACATCTTGAAGACGTTCGGCTACTTCGACAATGTACTTAGTGTTTTCATCCCAACCGAGTCTTGTTTTTACAGTCACGGGTAGTCTTGTTGATTTCACAATTTCTGCGGTCATTTTGACCATTTTTGGGATGTCTTGAAGGATGCCGGCACCAGCACCTTTACAAGCAACTTTTTTTACGGGACATCCATAATTTATATCAATAATGTCTGGTTTTGATTGTTCTGTAATTTCTGTGGCTTTTTTCATGCTTTCAATATCTGAACCAAAGATTTGAATACCAATAGGCCTTTCTTTTTCGTAGATGTCTAGTTTTTGCCGACTCTTTACAGCATCCCTTATAAGTCCTTCAGAAGAGATGAACTCAGTGTACATTAAATCCGCGCCGAAACGTTTGCAGAGCTCACGAAACGGAGGGTCACTAACATCTTCCATTGGAGCAAGCAATAAAGGAAAGTCTCCTAATTCTATGTTTCGGATTTTAACCATAAAAACCTTATTTCTGATTAATTATTTTCAAATATGACTTAAGCTCCTGTTCGTTTTCACCTTTTAGAATCATCAATTTATTATCCGTATCAATGATAATGTAATTATCTAAACCATCGATAATTGTTGTTTTATTGGCACTCGTTTTAACAAGACAATTTTTACTATCGAAAAAGTATACTTCTTTATTGTTTTGTGAATTTTTATTTTCATCTTTTTCGAGGAGATCCTTTAAGCTTCCCCATGTACCGAGGTCGCTCCAGTCAAAAGTTGAGAGAACGACAGAAGTATCTGCTTCTTTTTCTAATATGGCATAATCGATTGAGATATCTTCACATTTCATAAAGGCCTCATTTAAAAAGTCATCCTCCATTTGAGAATTGTAGGACCTTAAGTCTTCAAAAAAAATAGTATAAAGCTCGTTTGAATGATTCTTAAAGCTGTTCATTATTGTCGTTGATTTCCAAACAAACATTCCTGAATTCCAATAGAAATTACCCTGCTCAATAAAACTTTTAGCTAAACTCAAGTCAGGTTTTTCTCTAAATTGTTTCACTTTCGCTACGGTATTTATTGCACTCTCAGAAGCATCAAATTCTATATATCCATACCCTGTGTCAGGCCTATTCGGTTTAATCCCAAAAGTCACCAAGTGATTCGTGTCTTGAGCTTTTTGAATCCCTGTTTTTAGATCAGTAAAAAATTGTGTTTCATTGATGATTAAGTGGTCAGAAGGTGAGACGAGTAAAACAGCATTGGGATCTTTTTTGTGAATTTTGGCTGTTGCATAAGCAATACATGGGGCTGTATTCTTTCTTTGAGGCTCACACAACACTTGATCACTGCTTATACCCAATTGTTCAATAACTTTATTTTTGTAGATTAAATTGGTTAAAACATAAATATTTTCTTCAGGAACCATTTGATTAAACCGATCAAAAGTCAATTGAATGAGGCTTTTACCTGTTCCTAAAATATCTAAAAATTGTTTGGGGTTTTCTTCTGTAGATAAGGGCCAGAATCGGCTTCCGACACCACCAGCCATAATCAAACAATAGGTTGACGAGTTGTTCATTTTTTCTTCTTTACTTCAGCTAAGGCGTGTATTAAATACGATTTACCGGTAACTAATTCATTGCAAAGATACCGGGTTCTTCGCAATTTTCCCTTTGTAAAGACTTTTTTATTGATGCTAAAGATGGCATTTTCATCTAATTCCTCCAGGGTTTGGGTATTTTTAGCTTGGTCATATTTTTTTAACACTCTTGACAGATGAATGTCAGAACAAGACGATGCTTTAGGGTTTTTTATGGATTTGGTTAACGTGTTTTTTATGTCAAAAGGAAGTGTAGAGACATTCAAAATAGGTTCAAGTAATGCTGTAAATTCTTTTTTCCACTCCTTGCCATGAGGATTTACTCCCGCACCATAACAATGAAAAGTATTTAAATGAGCGAGTTCGTGTAAAGTGGTAATCAGAAAGGCATAGGGATTTAAATCTCCGTTTATGGTGATTTGAGGTTTGCCATCATTTTTTGATGAAGCCCTAAAGTCACCAAGCTTTGTACTTCTTGGTGCGACAATCTTGAACTTTACATTGGAATGTATAATCAGATCAGAAACATATACCACAAATTCTTTTGGGAGATATTTTTTTAGAATATTTTGAAATGCAAGAGATTGATCCATTTATTTTGGAAAATTAATTAATCAAAATAAAATAGCATTAGATTTACATTCAAAGTTTATGCTTTAAAATTATGTTTATTTTAGTATCGTGAAGTTGTTGTATCATTTTGGGAGGTATTTTTTAATGTTAAAAACCCTCTTTTCAGTTCCATCGAAGTGGACCATATTATGGAGAAGAGTTATCTCTGAACTCGAAATCATTGGAATTAGCTCATTATTTATAGTCGGCCTGATGTCTCTTTTTATGGGAGGTGTCATTGCATTGAATACAGCTTATCAATTAACAACACCTTTATTACCTGATTACACGGTGGGTTATATCACTCAACAAAGTACATTTTTAGAATTCTCACCTACTGTAATGTCATTGATTCTTGCGGGGAAAGTGGGCTCGAATATTGCCTCTGAAATTGGAACCATGAGAGTTACTGAGCAAATAGACGCTTTAGAAATTATGGGTGTAAATTCACTTAATTACCTCGTTCTTCCCAAAGTAATTGCCGCCATGCTATTCTTCCCTGTTTTGATTATTTGCTCAATGGCACTAAGTCTTATTGGAGGATGGTTGGCACTACAAGTATCAGGATTAATCAATACAGAGGTATATGTGATGGGTATCCGTTCTTTTTTCGATCCATTTCACATTACATACGCACTTATTAAGTCCGTGTGCTTTGCATTTTTAATTGTTTCAGTTTCCTCCTATTATGGCTATTACGTACGAGGAGGTTCTTTGGATGTTGGTAAGGCTTCTACTCAGGCTATCGTTACGAGTAGTGTTGTCATTTTAATGTCAAATTTTATACTTACCAAATTATTACTCTTCTAATGATAGAGGTTCAAAATATCAATAAATCTTTTGCTGATCTCCAGATCCTTCATGATATCACGACGATTTTTGAAAAAGGAAAAGTGAATCTAATAATAGGTCAATCAGGTCAAGGAAAGTCTGTCCTGGCAAAATGCATGGTCGGCTTGCATGAGGTGGATTCTGGTCATGTCATCTATGACGGTAAAGATTTTACGTCAATGAATCGCAATGAGCGAAGCCTAATTAGACAACAAATTGGTATGCTATTTCAAGGGTCTGCACTTTTTGATTCAATGAATGTTGAAGAGAATGTTGGATTTCCCCTTACCATGTTTACTAATAAATCGAGTGCAGAGATAAAAAAAAGGGTGGATTTTTGTTTGGAAAGGGTTAACCTCTCTGGCAAAAATAAATTATTGCCTTCAGAGTGTAGCGGTGGAATGCAAAAAAGAATAGGAATAGCTCGTGCCATCTCTATGAATCCTAAATATTTATTTTGTGATGAACCCAATTCTGGTTTAGACCCTAAAACCGCGATATTGATTGATGGGTTGATTCAAGACATTACTAAGGAGTATGATATGACTACTGTCGTAATTACACATGATATGAATTCTGTGATCGAAATTGGTGAAAATGTTATTTTTATCTATGAAGGAAAAAAATGGTGGCAGGGAGATAATAAGTCAATTATAACCACTGAAAACCCTGAAATCACCGACTTTGTGTACGCTTCTGAATTCATGAAAGAAATTCGTCAGAATATTCAAAACACAAGGACCTAAATTTTCTTTTCATTTGTCTTAAAAAAAATTATCTTTGCATCCGCTTTAAAAGAGTTTAAAGCTTGAAAGGTTTCTTTCAAATTGAAATAATTGCGGATGTGGTGAAATTGGTAGACACGCTAGACTTAGGATCTAGTGCTGAGAGGTGTGTGGGTTCGAGTCCCTCCATCCGCACCATTATGGGTCTCGTTCTACAAGAACGAGACCTTTTTTATTGAATTAATATTTACATAATGAACGTAGTACAAGAAAAAGTTGACAAGCTGAACGCTATTTTAAAGGTTCAAATCAAAGCTGATGATTACCAATCGAAGGTTAAATCAACCCTTGAAGATTATCGTAAAAAAGCAAAAGTACCTGGTTTTAGACCTGGTCATGTGCCTTTAGGTATGATAAAAAAACAATACGGTAAAAGTGTTTTGGCTGAAGAACTAAATAAAATTTCCAATGACGGTTTGTACAAGTACATACAAGATGAAAGTATAGAAATTTTAGGAAACCCTATCCCTTTGCAGGATGATACATTTAAAGGAGATTTAGACAATCCAACTGATTTCGAATTTTCATATGAAATAGGATTCTCTCCAAAATTTGATATTCCTTTAACTTCTAAGAAGAGTATGGATTATTTCTTGGTAAAAGTTGATGATAAACTCATATCAAAACAAATAGAAGATTTACGCAAGCGTTACGGGAAATTAGAATCTACTGAAGAAGTTGGTGAGACCGACATGGTGATGGGGTTGTTTAGGGAGCTAGATTCCAATAATGAACCAAAAGAAGGTGGGGTAGAAAATAATTCTACGATATCTATGGAGTTCTTGACAGATAAGAAAGCCGTAAAAGCACTAAAAGGGAAGAAGGTAGACGATTATATAGTCATAGACCCAAGTACAGTTTCAAAAGACGCTAAAGACCTTGCCTCAATGCTTGGCATCAAAGAAGATGAATTGGAAGGATTGTCAAAGCAATTCAAATTCACAATCAATGATATCAAAAAGATGGAAATGGCAGAGCTGAATGAAGAATTGTTTGCGAAGCTTTTTCCAGAAGGCGAGGTTAAAACCACTGATGATTTAAACAAAAAAGTTGAATCTGATTTAACAAATATGTTTAAAGAAGATTCGAATCGTTTATTTACGCAAACCATTTATGAGTTTTTAATGGATAAAACGAAAATCGCGATGCCAGAAGCGTTCTTGAAAAGGTGGATTAAACTATCTAATGAAAAGCCTATTGATGACGAAACTTTAGATAAAGAGTTTGATGGATATTTAAAATCAATGAAGTGGCAATTGATTCAAGGCAAAATATTTAAGGAGAATGATATTCAGATTTCAAATGAAGAAGTAATGGATTTCACCAAATCTCTTTTAGTCTCGAATTATGCACAATACGGAATGCCTGCACCAGAGGATAAAGAGCTTACAGAAACAGCTATGCGTCTACTAAAAGATAAAGAGCAGGTTAATGGAATATATGATCGATTGACTGAAAAGAAGCTTTCAGACTATTTTCAGAATAATGTTCCTATGAAAGAAAAACATTTGAGCTACGATGATTTTGTAAAAAAGGCATCCAAAAAGTAAGTTCAATTTTTTTTTCAGTTCATTCAAAACAAAGTTATTTCAACGTTTGTTTGAATTTCAGAATGTTAAATAATAAACCTTCTTTGCCGTTGAAAGAGGTTTATGTATTATTTTTGCATTCAGTTTACAAGATAATTAATAACCTAAAAAAACAAATATGGCCCTAGTTGGTAAAACATTCCCGGATATGTCTGTAAAGGCAATTGATGAAATGGGAGATGCATTTCAAATCAATGTATTAAAGCAAGCAGTTGATAACAAAAAGAAAGTATGCCTTTTTTGGTATCCAAAAGATTTCACTTTTGTTTGTCCTACTGAAATTCATGCGTTTCAAGAAGCTGCAAAAGAGTTTGAAAAAAGAAATACCATTTTAATCGGTGCTTCTTGTGATACAGCAGAGGTTCATTTTGCTTGGTTAAGTACGTCAAAGGACGATGGAGGTATTGAAGGTGTTAAATTTCCTTTGATTGCGGATTCTACAAGAGTACTAGCGATGGAGCTTGATATTCTCGATTTCAATTTATTTGATGAAGAGCCAGGTGATGGTGACAATGTACCTTATCGAGCTACATATCTTTTAGATGAGGAAGGCTTTGTTTTCCATGAGGCTGTCAACTTTTTCCCTGTAGGAAGAAATGTACAGGAAGTTCTTCGTTTGATTGATGCCTATGCGCACAATCAAAAGCATGGAGAAGTTTGTCCAGCAAATTGGGAAGAAGGAAAAGACGCAATGGATGCTACAAGAGACGGTGTTGCTGACTACCTAAAAAAGCACTAAAATGTTTGTTGAAGCCAACGCTGATGATTTAAAATCACAAATCGAGGAGCATCATAAAGTGGTGGTTCAGTTTGGTGCGACTTGGTGTGGGAATTGTAAAATCACAAAGCCAAAGTTTAAGCGATTTGCACGTGAACACGAAGATATTTTGTTTGTGTATGTTGATGCAGAAAAATATCCTGAATCTAGAAAGTTAGCGAACGTTAGTAATCTACCTACGTTTGCAAGCTTTAAAGATGGGCAGCTTGTTGAGCAATCTCAAGGGAACAAAATAGAAACCATAGAACAGGTCCTAAATGCGGTTGCCAGTAATTAAGCATATAGTTTCTTTCATAGAAAATAATGATGAGGACTTTGTCATTGAGACAATGGAAACATTAGAGAATCTCATTGATTTAGAATCATTAAAAGATGAAGAGCTCGATGTAATTGGAGAACTTTTGTCAAATATGTCAGGAGCCCTAGAGGTAAATCAAGCCATTAAAAACGGTGCTGAGAAAAAAGCAGCGTTAAACAACTTTATGAAAAGAGTTCAAGGATCAATTGATTGATCCTTCTCAAAATGTGTCTAAAGCCATACCTTCAGGTGTGGCTTTTTTTATGTTTGAAAGTATTATTTAAATGATCACCATTTTTCAGCTATTTTTTTTATTCGTCAGGCATCAGTCCTTTCGTGATATTATAATTATTTTAGTAGTCCAATAATTAGTTGTTATATGTCTGATTTACTTACGAAGCTAGAAGCAATACATTTTCGATTTATTGAGGTTGGTAATTTGATTACAGATCCGGATATTATTGCCGACATGTCAAGGTATGTCAAGCTAAATAAAGAATATAAAGACCTTGAGGTTTTGGATCAAACGTATAAGAAATACGACAATTTGATGTCGAACCTTAAAAGCTCAAAAGCCCTTCTTGAAGAAGAGTCAGATCCTGAAATGAGGGAGATGGCTAAAATGGAAATTGAAGAGCTAGAGTCACAACGACCAGAGATGGAAGAGGAAATCAAGTTTATGCTTATCCCTAAAGATCCCGAAGATGATAAAAATGCAATCATTGAATTAAGAGCCGGAACAGGAGGTGATGAGGCATGTATTTTTGTAGAAGATATATTCAGAATGTATTCAATGTATTTCAAAGAGAAATCATGGAAGCATGAAATTATAAATTCATCTGAAGGTACAGTTAAAGGGTATAAAGAAATATCCATGAGTGTTGAGGGGGAAGGAATATATGGGATGTTGAAATTTGAATCAGGAGTCCATAGGGTTCAACGTGTACCTGAAACAGAATCTCAGGGAAGGGTTCATACTTCAGCCATTACGGTAGCGGTATTGCCTGAAGCAGAAGACGTTGACTTTGAACTGGACATGACTGATGTTCGGCGTGATACATACAGGGCTTCAGGGGCTGGAGGACAACACGTAAATAAAACGGAGTCTGCAATTAGACTGACCCATATTCCAACGGGTGTTGTTGTGGAATGTCAGGATGGGCGAAGCCAGCATAAAAATTTAGAGAAGGCAACATCTGTTTTAAGATCTAGATTATACCAAGCGGAGTTGGACCGGATAGAAAATGAAAGGGCAGAGCAACGTAAGACCTTAGTGGCCTCAGGTGACCGGTCTGCTAAGATTCGGACCTACAATTATCCTCAAGGAAGAATAACAGATCACCGGATAAACAAAACCATGTATAATCTGAGCTCATTTATGAATGGAAATGTACAGGACATGATAGATGCATTAAAAATGGCCGAGAATGCAGAGAAATTAAAAGGTGAGCAAGAATGACTAGAAAACAATTGGTTGAACAGATATTTAAGAAAAAGTCCTTTTTATGTGTTGGTTTAGATCCAGACCTTGAGAAGATTCCAGAACATTTGTTAGACACAGAAGACCCTATATTTGAATTTAATAAATCCATTATCGATGCGACTAAAGATTATTGTGTTGCATACAAACCTAATTTGGCATTTTACGAATGTCTTGGAATTGATGGATGGAACTCTTTTCAAAAAACGATCAGCTATATTCCCAATGATTGCTTTATCATTGCTGATGCGAAGCGTGGGGATATAGGAAACACCTCTTTGTATTATGCAAAGACTTTCTTCGAAACTTATCCATGTAATGCAATTACAATTGCTCCTTACATGGGTTCAGATAGTGTAAAGCCTTTTTTAACCTATAAAAATAAATGGACGGTAGTTTTGGCTATGACTTCAAATAAAGGGGCAAAAGATTTTCAATTTCTAGAGGTTAATAATACGCCTATATACGAATCAGTTGTATCGAAATGTATGGAATGGGGGAATGAGGGAAACACCATGTTTGTTGTGGGTGCAACACGTTCAGAAGATATTTCAAAAATACGAAAAATCGCACCGAATCATTTTTTTTTAGTTCCAGGAGTAGGAGCTCAGGGAGGGTCTTTGGAAGAAGTAGTGAAGTACGGCATGACCAACGAATGTGGGCTTCTTGTTAATTCATCACGAGGAATTATTTATGCCGATAAAAGTGAAAATTTTGCGATTGGTGCAAAAAAAGAAGCGTTAAAAATACAATCCCAAATGGAGGTGTATTTAAAACGCTTGTAAAATGTTTTAATAAGAAGAAAATTCTTATTTGGAAACTAAGTCTTGATTTTCTATCTCTACATTATCAATGCTTCCATAGGCATCACAGCTCGCTGTTCTTCCAGCTCCGCATGAAATTAATATGGTGGTTAAAAATGCAAGTAAAAATACTAATGTTGCTCTCGATTTCATAGTGTAAATTTTTGTTGTTCGTATTAGTCTAACGGACTTAGCAATCTTAAAGTTACAATTATATTTAAAAAATATTGGAATTGGGAATTAAAAAATAGAATTTTATAAGGAAATTCTTATCATGAACTAGGTGAAATTACATAGACTTGTCCTTTTTTTTCTAATTCTTCAGGTTCCCTTAAATTATGGGTTCTCACAAGAAAGCTATGCTATTCGTTATGAAAATGGACAGCCGGGAAAAAGGTGGCCTAAGTATATAAAAATCGACACTTTAAAAAAGAATAACAATATCGAGGTTGAGCTAAGGAATTTAAATTTAAAATTAATAGAATTTGGTTATTTTTTGAATGAGACTTCGCTGCTTGATTCCAATAATGTGTGTTTAGTTAACTTAGGACGTAAGTTTAACGATATTATTTTAACAGATTCAATAGATATTGACAATGGCATTTTTAATAAAGCGGTAAATTCCCAGCATTTAAGTCCAAGACGATATGCCCAATATTTAAAAAACAAGACCAAAAAGTATTTAAACTCTGGTTATCCTTTCGTTAATGTCCATGTCATAAACAGCTCGATTAGCGAAGGTCAGGTATCGGCTACTTTAGAAGTTCTTAAGGGAAATTACAGTGTGCTAAGAAAAATTCATATTAAAGGAGATTCAAGTATTTCTGAGAACACCATTCAAAGTATCATTGGAATAACTGTAGGAGAGGCTTATAACGAGGCTACAATTGGTCAAATTGATGAAAAAATAAGTCAAAACAACTTTATTAATACCATTAAGCCTTCCGAAATTCTGTATACAAATGAAGGGCATGAGCTCTTTTTATATGTAAAATCTGATCGTGTGAGTTTTTTGCGAGGAGCTGTTGGGTTGCAACCAAATCCAGTGAGTCAAAAAATGGCTTTAACAGGGGAGGTAAATTTAAAGCTAGAAAACACATTGAAGAAAGGTGAATTGTTCAAGCTCAATTGGCGAAGCATTAAGCCACAAACGCAACGATTAAACATCAATTTCAATTATCCTTTTCTTTTTCAAAGTCCATTTGGAATCGCTTCCAATTTTCTTTTGTATAAGCGAGATTCCACCTTTTTGGATCTAAACGCAGAATTTAATGTTTCATACAGGCTTGATAATGGTATTCTTTTTAGGGCACATTATCGATTCGTCAATTCAAATTTATTGAGTGGTGCTTCAAATAGTATCGAATTTGAGTCACTCAGCTCATACCGAACGAATTCCTATGGTCTTTCAATTGAGAAAAAAGAAATAGATAACATCATGAATCCATCCCGAGGGAGAGTGTTTGAAACAAAAATTTATTTAGGTCAAAGAAAGCTTAATTCGGATTCTTCTGTGTCAAACACAACTTTTTCAGGTCATCTAAATTACCGTGAATACATACCTCTTTTTAAGAGACATGTCATCGTATGTGCTGGAGTTTTTGATTTATATTCGAGTCCTGTCATCTATCAAAATGAGTTATTCAGATTTGGGGGATTGAACACCTTAAGAGGATTTAATGAAGAAGAACTTTTTGCTTCAGTAAAAGCTCTGGCGACAATTGAATATCGATTTTTACTTGATAAGGGCAGTAATGTGTTTGTCTTTTTTGACCAATGTATGTATGAAAATAGCGCTTTAGAATATATTAAAGACCATCCTTTTGGATTTGGAGCTGGTATATCTTTTGGTTCAAAAATAGGAGTGTTTAATATTACTTATGCTTTGGGAAAAAAATTCTCAAATCCGATAGACTTCAGATCTAGTAAAATACACTTCGGATATACTGCTTATTTTTAGGATTGATTTATATTTGCGTTCATGGTGAAAAATGTGCTTTACCTTTCTTATGATGGAATGACTGACCCTTTAGGTCAATCTCAAGTTTTACCTTATATCATAGGACTTACGAAAAAAGGATTTCATTTTCATCTGATTAGTTTTGAAAAGCCAGACCGATTCTACGCGCACAAAAAAGATATTCTTAAGATATGTGAAGACAACGGTATTGTTTGGGTCCCGATGCTCTATACAAAGCGTCCACCGTTACTATCTACTGTTTGGGATGTCTGGAGAATGAAAAGAAAGGCATTTTCCTTGAATAAGGAACATACATTTTCCATTGTACATTGCCGAAGCTACTTATCTGCATTAATAGGGTTATCAATGAAAAGAAAGTTCAAAACAGCATTTCTATTTGACATGCGTGGATTTTGGGCAGACGAAAGAGTTGATGGTAATCTGTGGAATCTGAAGAATCCTATTTATAAGTGGGTTTACCATTTTTTTAAACGTCAAGAGATGTTATTTCTCAATGAGTCAGATTACACAATTTCATTAACCAAAGCAGGAAAGAATGAAATGCTTACATGGAAAGGGATAAAAGAATTGAACGAGAGGATAAAGGTGATTCCTTGTTGTGCAGACTTAAATCTATTTAAACCTGTTACGAGAGATTCCAAAGAATTCACTTTGGGGTATTTAGGCTCTCTAGGGACTTGGTATATGCTTACTGAAATGCTCATGGTATTTAAGAAGATTAAAGAGACCATACCTAATGCAAAGTTTCATTTTTTAACGAAAGACGACCCGATCATCATTTACAGTGAAATTAAAAAACTAGGAATTCAACCTGAAGATATTATTATTGAAGAAAGTGATCGAAAAGATATTCCGTTCAAAACTCGAAATTGGAATTTCTCAGTATTTTTTATTTTACCATGCTTTAGTAAACTTTCATCTTCGCCAACCAAACAGGGAGAGTTGATGGGGATGGGCATCCCTATAATATGTAATAGTGGAGTTGGTGATGTTGATTCAATTGTCGAAAAGTATCAATCAGGATGTGTCGTTCCTAAACTAAATCAGCTTAATTTAGATGAATTGTTGAAGAATAAATTTGATAAGCAAATTTTGAGAAAGGGAGCGAATGACTATTTCTCTCTC
>DAIPZI010000006.1:0-20025 GCA_036782275.1 Crocinitomicaceae bacterium | reverse complement strand
GTAAATGGTCTTTCCCTTGAGGAGGCTTCTCTTCCAATAACAACCAGTGATTACGCCCGTTCAGAAAAAGTGTTTTCTATGTCAAATCCGCCATCATCTATCCCACTCAAGGTCACTATTCAAAGAAACAACCCTAGCGTTTTAACTTATTTAGACAGGATCTTACTGAATACCAAACGAGATTTGGTTTTTTATGGTTCCCAAATGGGTTTTCGAAATTTAACTGGACCGCAAGTTGGTCTCGGTAAATTTCAAATTTCAAACTTCCCCTCAACAGGATTTGTATGGAGTTTAAACGACAGACACAATCCTCGCATCATTCAGGGATTAAATGTGAATAACACCTTCGAGTTCCTAGATTCTTTAAGTTATAGAGAATATGTGGTAAGTAACGGAGGAACTTTTTTTAGTCCAGAGTTTGTTTCATCTGTGGATTTTCAAAACTTACATGCGTTGGACCAAGCAGATTATTTAATTGTAACGAATTCATTGTTTATCAGCGAAGCGGAAAGATTAGCAGATTTACATAGAGAACAAGGTACTTCTGTACATGTCGTTACATCTGATCAAGTATATAATGAATTCAGTTCAGGGGCTAAGGATGCTGTTGCAATAAGAATGTTTGCAAAAATGTTTTACGAACGCTCTCAAGCAAATCCTGAAACTGCGCCAAAATATTTGCTTTTATTCGGAGACGGGACATATGATCCTAAAAATCGGATTCCGGATAATAACAACCTTATGTTGACCTATCAAGTTCAAAATAGCGAAAATCATATCTCGGCATTAGTAACGGATGATTTCTTCGGAATGCTTGACGATGATGAATCAATTACCGGATCGGACTTATTGGATATCGGAATAGGAAGAATATTGGCATCGGATGTAATTATGGCTAAACAACAGGTAGACAAAATTGAGCATTACATGAAAAATGGTTCGGGTTTGTTTTTAAATGCAGGCGCATCATGTTGTTTGGATGAAAATTCCTCAAATACCTACGGAGATTGGAGGCAAAAGTATGTCCAGGTCGCAGATGACGAAGAGGGCGGGTATTTTATTAATACGGACACAGAGCCTCAATATGAATACGTATCTTCGAATCATCGCGAAATGAACTGTGACAAGCTCTATTTAGATGCATATCCTCAACAAACAAGTGCGGGAGGGCAACGTTATCCAGATGTTTTAAATGGTATTTCAGATCGAATCCAAAGAGGTGCCTTATTGATCAATTATGTAGGGCATGGTGGTGAAGTAGGTCTAGCAGAGGAACGTGTAGTTACTATTCCTCAAATTAATTCATGGACCAATATAAACGCCCTCAATGTTTTTGTATCTGCAACGTGTGAGTTTACAAAATATGATGATCCGTCACGAGTGTCTGCCGGGGAATGGGCATCATTGAACCCTACAGGAGGGGCTATTGCTCTAATGACAACAACAAGATCTGTGTTTTTTGGAGTCAATTCAAATACGGGAGAGGCGTTTTTCGAAAATGTTTTTCAGCGAGACGACAACGGTTTTCCTTTGGCTTTTGGTGAAATTGCAAAAAGGACAAAAAACAATGCTGGAAGTAATATCAATAAAAGAAGCTTTACCTTGATTGGAGATCCCGCATTACGAATAGCTTTGCCCCACTATTCTATTGTTACGGATAGTATTAATGGCATTTCTCCTTCTGTTGAAATTGATACGCTTAAGGCCTTAAGTAAAGTGAGGATTAAAGGGCATTTGGAAGATTTTAATGGCCAACCCATGTCTGATGTAAATGGAATTTTAACACCGTCTATTTTTGACAAAATAAAGCTTCAGAACACCTTGGGGCAAGACATGAATTCACCTGAAATTGATTATGAGCTTCAACGAAATGTAATATATAAAGGCAAGGTTTCTATTGTTAATGGAGACTTTGATTTCTCCTTTGTCGTCCCAAAAGATATTGCTCTTAATTATGGTGCTGGAAAGCTCAGTTACTACGGTTATGGAAATTCTATTGATGCTGGAGGTTATGATACAAGTTTTGTGATTGGAGGAATTGATCCAAACGGAATCTCTGATAATGAGGGCCCCCAAGTCGGTCTTTTTATGAATGATGATAATTTTGTTTCAGGAGGCCAAACTGATTTAAGACCTGTTCTTCTCGCTAAAATTTTTGATGAAAATGGCATCAATACGGTTGGAAACGGAATTGGACATGACATCACAGCCATTCTTGATGGTAATACGTCAGAACCTTTTATTTTAAACGACTACTACGTCGCAGACTTGGACTCGTATCAGTCAGGTGAAATTCGATTTCAATTTGACCAGTTAGAAAAAGGCCTGCATACCTTAGAGTTTAAAGTTTGGGATGTAAATAATAACTCTTCAAAAGTAAGCATAGAGTTTGTGGTTGTTGATGAAAGCAATATGAGCTTAATGAATGTTTACAATTATCCCAATCCTTTTTCTACTTCTACTGAATTTATGTTTGAGCATCCTTTTTCTTGCAATCAATTAGATGTTCAAATTCAAATCTATACTGTTTCGGGTAAATTGGTTAAAAACATCAATGAAACAGTAAATACAGAAGGTTTTCGTGTGAATAATATTTTTTGGAATGGTAAAGATACATATGGTGATCAATTGGCAAAAGGGGTCTATATTTATCGAGTAGCAGTAACCGATATCAATGGTGCATCTGCAGAAAAAACAGAAAAATTAGTGATCTTAAAATAATTCGCACAATAAAACATCCTCTTTTGCGTATATTTACCACCTACTTTTAAAATAAAAATGAAGAAATCACTTTTTACCTTTCTTATTACAATCTCAAGTGCATACGTTTTCGCTCAACCTACAGGGGGAAGCGGGGTGACAGATGATCAATTGCAGTTAAATACAATTACTACTGCATTACCCTTCATGTCGATTACGCCTGATTCAAGGGCTGGAGGTATGGGAGATGCCGGGACGGCATTGAGCCCTTCTTCAAGTTCTGTTTATTGGAATACATCGATTTTAAGTTTCTCTGAACAGACTTCAGAGATAAGTCTTTCCTACACGCCGTGGTTACGTCAGTTGACAAATGATATTCACCTTTCTTATTTGTCAGGATTTTACAAAATCAACGAGACACATACAATAGGTGCTGCCCTTCGGTATTTTAGTTTAGGAGAAATTACTTTTACAGATGCTTCAGGGAACGTAATTAGAGATGACAAACCAAGCGAATTTGAATTAACGGGTGCCTATGCGTTTAAGCTATCAAATCGATTTAGTGTCGGAATCAACGGTAAATTTGCTTATTCGAATCTTACAGGTGGACTTACTGTTGGAGGAGTGAATACGAAGGCAGGAGTGGTTGGTGCTGCTGATCTGTCTTTTACGTATTACAATGATGATGCTAAAATCGGTAGTTTAGACGGAGTATATACATTTGCTACAACGTTTAATAATATTGGTAATAAAGTAGCCTATTCAGATCTTTCAGAGCGTGATTTCATACCCATGAATTTGAAAATCGGAAATAGCTTTTTGGCTAATTTTGATGCTTACAATAAAGTTACTTTTTCACTTGACCTACAGCGATTATTGGTTCCTACACCGCCATTGTATGATGTTATTGATGGAGAATACACCATGTTGGCTGGTATGAATCCAAATGTTGGAGTTATCAATGGGATGATTCAGTCATTTTACGATGCACCAGGTGCAGTAGCAACTGATGAAAATGGTGATTACATTCAAGATGCCGATGGGAATTATGAGGTAGTGAAGGGTACGCGGTTCAAAGAGGAATTATCTGAAATCAATATTGCATTTGGCATGGAATGGTGGTACAATGATGTATTCGCCGTTCGTACTGGTGTTTTTTATGAAAGTCCGAACAAAGGTAACCGTCAATTTTTGAATCTTGGTGCAAGCCTAAAATACAATATGTTCGCAATTGACTTTTCATATCTTGCTTCTCTTAATGGTCGTCAAAGTCCTCTTGCCAATACATTGAGATTTACAGTACGACTTGATTTAGATCAAGCAGGTTCATCAAATAGTAATCCTTAATTTTCATGAGAATTGGTTTTGGAGTAGATGTTCATCGCCTTGAAAAAAATAAACCGCTTTTTATTGGTGGTGTAGAAATTCCTTCAGAGAAGGGTGCCGTTGGTCATTCTGATGCTGATGTGTTGATACACGCGATTTGTGATGCACTGTTAGGTGCTGCCAATCTCGGAGATATTGGATTTCATTTTTCAGATCAAGATCCAAAATACAAAGGCATTGACTCGAAAATATTATTGCGCAATGTGATGTCTTTAATCAAAGAAAAGGGCTATTCGGTAGGCAATATCGATGCCACAGTGGTCTTGGAGAAGCCAAAAGTGAATCCTCATGTACCTCTCATTAAAAAAGTACTTAGTGAAATCTTGGAGGTGAATATGGAGGACGTATCAGTGAAAGCTACTACACATGAAAAAGTAGATTCTTTCGGAAATCAAGAAGCAATTAAATCATATTGTGTTTGTTTGATATCTAGTAACGCTTAGTAACACACTTTCTTTATATTTGTAGTATGAAATTTAACCCAGAATATTCTACGAAAGAGTCTTTACTCGAATTATATAAAAAACCGCTATTAGAATTGGTTTTTGAAGCTGCTACAATACACCGAAAGCATCACAATCCACGTGAGATTCAGATGTCTTCGCTTTTAAGTATAAAAACTGGAGGTTGTCCGGAAGATTGTGGTTATTGTCCTCAGGCAGCTAGATATCATACTGATATTAACACCCATAAAATTATGGATGTAGATGAAGTCTTGGAGCAGGCAAAAAATGCAAAAGCCAACGGTTCTTCGAGGTTGTGCATGGGAGCGGCATGGAGAGAGGTAAGAGATAACAAAGACTTCGACAAAGTAGTTGAGATGGTTCAAGGAGTGAATGACATGGATATGGAGGTGTGCTGCACACTTGGGATGCTTTCAGAAAACCAGGCTAAAAGATTGAAAAATGCTGGTTTATTCGCTTACAACCACAATTTAGATTCCTCGAAGGAATTTTATAAGGACGTCATTTCGACTCGCGAATATGAACAACGTTTAGACACTATAGAAAATGCCCGAAGTGCAGGGATATCTGTTTGTTCCGGAGGCATTATTGGAATGGGTGAAACTGAAGATGATCGTATTGGTTTACTCATGAGCTACATGGAAATGGAAACCCCTCCAGAATCAATTCCTATCAATGCGTTGGTGGCTGTAGAAGGAACTCCTTTGGAGGATCAAAAACCCATTGAGCAATGGGAGCTAATAAGGATGGTAGCCACTACCCGAATCGCTTTTCCTTCTTCGGTTGTTCGATTATCAGCGGGTAGAACAAAAATGAATATGGAGGCACAAGCACTTTGTTTTATGGCAGGTGCAGGCTCAATTTTTGCTGGGGACAAACTCTTAACCACGCCAAATCCTGAATTTAATGAGGATCAAGAAATGTTATCTATTTTAGGTTTATTGCCTAAAGCTTCTTTTTCAGATGCTCCTCAGCCCGAGACAAAACCTGATCCGATTCTGATTGAACGTAAAAGACAGGAAGAAGCGCGTAAAAAGGAGCTTGAAGAGGCAAAAGAAACCAAAACTCAATTTGAACCTAGAAGTATAAAGTCCGTTGATTCGTTGTAATGGATGGTAAGCTTAGAAAAAAAATTCTAGACCGAAAGAAAGATGGTACTCTTCGTGAATTAACAAAAAATCAGTTTGAAATTGATTTTTTTTCGAATGATTATTTGGGCTTAGCTCAAGAAAAATTTTCTGATTCAAGTGCTCAAGGTGGCTCTTCAGGTTCTCGATTATTATCTGGGAATTCTAGCACAGCGATTGAGTGTGAAGGTAGGCTAGCAAATTTTTTTGATTCTGAAAGCGCACTATTATTTAATTCTGGGTATGATGCCAATCTAGGGTTTATTTCTGCTGTGGCTCAAAGAGGTGACTTTATCTTGTACGATGAATATGTTCATGCCAGTATTAGGGATGGAATACGTCTTTCGAATGCCAAGGGATATTCCTTTAAGCATAATGATTGTAATGATCTTAAACGCCAATTAAAAGGGATTACAGGTACGGTTTATATCATCGTTGAGTCCTTGTATTCTATGGAAGGTGATATGGCCCCAATGAGAGGTATAGAGGTACTATCGAAAGATTTTGGTGCTTACCTTATTGTGGACGAAGCTCATGCGTGTGGTGTTTATGGTATTGATGGAAGAGGGATTATACATGCGAGAGAAATGCAAGAGGAAGTGTTTTGTCGTATAATCACTTTTGGAAAAGCATACGGTTTTCACGGTGCGGCCATTTTATGTTCCAAAGAACTCAAAGAGTACCTTATTAATTTTTCTAGACCTTTTATCTATTCTACAGCATTGCCTAAAGGGAGTTATAATTCGATTATCCAACGCGTAGAGAATAAATCCATTAGAGAACGGCAGATAAAGCTGCATAAGAACATAGCTGAATTTAGAAAATGCCAAACGAATTACACGTTTCTTTCTGAAGAAAACTCTCCAATACAAGTTTTGGAATTTGATGATAAAAAATCACTACTGATCTTAGTGGACAACATGTTGAAGGCAGGAATTTATACAAAACCTATTTTTCCGCCAACTATTCCTAAAGGTAGTTTTCGCGCTCGAATATGTTTACATAGCTATAACTCCGATAGTGAAATAGCTTTATTAAAATCTTGCTTAACGTAAATTGAATTATCCGCCGAAATCGTCAAATCTGACGTTTTCTGGAGGCACTCCCCAATCGTCACACATTTTAATAACCGCTTGATTCATCATTGGTGGACCACAGAAATAAACTTCTAAGTCTTCAGGGGCTTCATGTTTAGTTAGATACTCATCGATTACAACCTGATGAACAAAACCAGAGAATCCATCTCCTTCTGTATCGTTAACGTCTTTTTTGTTTACCCAATTGTCTTCTGGTATAGCATCAGATAAAACCAGATAAAACTTAAAGTTTGGGAACTCTTTTTCTAAATCTCTGAAATAATGAATGTAAAACAACTCAGCTCGCGATCGACCACCATACCAATAGGTTACTTTACGACCTGTTTTCAATGTTTTAAATAACTCATAGAGGTGTGAACGCATAGGAGCCATTCCTGCACCACCACCAATATATAACATTTCTGCATCAGAATCATTGATAAAGAATTCGCCGTAAGGACCAGATATGGTAACTTCGTCCCCTTCTTTTAGACCAAAAATATATGAGGATGCGATACCCGGGTTGATATCTGCCCACTGGTCTTTTTCTCGGTCCCATGGCGGAGCGGCCACACGAACATTCAACATAATTTTTCGACCTTCTGCAGGGTATGAGGCCATTGAGTAAGCACGAACAACTTCTTCATTGTTATTCATGACTAAATTTCGCATAGCGAATTTTCCTTCAGACCAATCTTTTTCAAATTTATTGGGTTCTCCGGGATGATCCTGAGGATGTGCAGTGATGTCCATATCAGAAAATTTCACTTGCGTTTCTGGAATATTAATTTGAATATAACCTCCGGCCTTATAATTCATATCTTCGGGGATATCAACAATGAATTCTTTGATGTAGGTCGCTACGTTGTAGTTAGATGAAACTTTGGCTTTCCACTCTTTAATTCCTAAGATTTCCTCTTCAATATGAATTTTCATATTCTCCTTTACCTTTACTTGGCAACCAAGACGGTGATTCGAGGCAATTTCTTTACGTGAAAAATGAGGGGCTTCTGTAGGTAGGATTTCTCCTCCACCCTCGTTTACTTGGCATATGCACTGTACACAAGTACCACCGCCACCACAGGCAGAAGGCAGAAAGATTCCATTGCTACCGAGTGTTCCCAATAGGGTGCCACCTCCGTCCACCTCTAATGTCTTTTCTCCGTCGTTAATGTCTATGATCAGCTTCCCTTTTGGAGATATTTTTGCTTTTACAAATAAAAGCATTGATGTTAGCAGTAAAATAACTGTTAAAAAGGCAATAAGCGTAAATATTAATACTGTACCCATAATGATTATTTATTTTCTAATTGTTGATTGGTTGTTGCTGTAGTCACTTCAGTTGCGGGTTCTTCTTCTACCACCTCTTTTCCATATTTAATTCCCATAAAGCTCATGAATGCAATACCCATTAAGCCTGTAACGATAAATGTTATCCCCAAACCTCTTAATGGTCCAGGAACGTTTGAATACCTCAATTTTTCTCTAATAGCTGCAATGGCAACGATTGCAATAAACCAACCAATACCTGATCCTAATGAAAACGCTGTAGCGTCTAAAATTGTTGAGAATTGTCTTTCTTGCATAAATAAAGCGCCACCAAGTATGGAGCAATTTACAGCGATTAGAGGTAGAAAAATCCCTAACGCGCCATAAAGAGCTGGAGCAAATTTCTCAACCAACATTTCAACCAATTGTACAATTGAGGCTACAACCGCAATAAACATGATGAATGCCAAGAAGCTGAGATCAAGAGAAGCATAATCCTCACTTATCCAAGTCAGTGCACCTTCCTTTAATACATAGTTTTCTAACAGGTAGTTGACTGGAACTGTGACTGTTAATACAAATATTACAGCGGCGCCTAATCCCACAGCTGTTTTTACTGTTTTCGAAACCGCGAGGTATGAACACATTCCCAAGAAATAGGCGAAAATCATGTTTTCACTGAAAATGGCCTTAACGAATATATCTAATGTACTTTCCATAATTTCTTAATGTTTAGTGCTCTTCAATGAGTGCTTTATTTCTTGATCTTTGTACCCAAATAATGATACCTGTTATAATTAAGGCCATTGGTGGTAAAATCATCATGTTGTTATTTTGATACCCCATGGCATAAAGTCCCGACTCTTCTCCTGGAAGAGGGTTTCCAAATATGGGTATACCCATTAAGGTTCCTGAACCGAAGAGCTCGCGAAATACAGCTACGATAATTAAAATGGCTCCATAGCCTAATCCGTTACCTAGTCCATCTAAAATAGAGGGCCAAGGCTTGTTCGCCATTGCAAATGCTTCAAGTCGACCCATGATGATGCAATTGGTAATAATCAGTCCTACAAATACAGACAGCTTTGAAGAAAGGTCTGGTAAGAAAGCTGCCAATACTTGGTCCACGATAATAACTAGTGAGGCAACAACCAAAAGCTGTACAATAATTCGAATTCTTGAGGGAATTAAGTTTCGAAGTAATGATACAATCAGGTTCCCCATAATAATTACAAATAGCACAGATAATGACATGACGATTGCCTGATTCACTTGCACAGTTATGGCTAAAGCAGAACAAATACCAAGTACCTGAATCGTTACTGGGTTGTTGTCTGTAAGTGGGTCTGTGATGAGCTTTTTATTCTTTTTCGAGAAAAGCGGCTCTGATCCTTTTTCTGAACTCATTTTAAGATTTTTTATTTTTAAAATATGTAGCGTAGATTTTCAATGTCCTATTGACCATTTCTTCCACACCTTTTGAAGTAATGGTGCCTCCAGTAATTCCATCTATTTTACTGTCACCTTTAGTAGCACCTGAATTGTCTTTAACAACCTCGTATTTCATGAAATTACCTTGCTCATCTGATATCTTTGATGATTTCCAACGGTCCATAAAAAAAGGTTTGTTTATTTCAGCACCAAGACCTGGAGTTTCTGTTTTGTGATCAAATGATACGCCCAATACTGTGTTCATATCTTTATCAAGACAAATGTATCCCCAAATTGGACCCCAAAGGCCTTTTCCAACAACAGGTATAATATATCGGGTATTCTTTGCTTTGTCTTTAGCGACAAATAACGGATAGTTTTTATCCTTTTCTGCTAAGGTTTTGTCTCTGAACTCTTTTTTTATGTCAACATCGAAAGCACTCACTCCATCTTCTGATTTTTTTTCTTTTCCGGTGTAGTCTAGTATAACTGCATCCTTAAGGTTGACGTATTTCTTAAATTCAACCTCAGCGTTTGCGCGAGTAATTCCTTCCTTTTCAATATCCATCATTGCAGAAAGAATATCTAATTGTTTTTTTACTCGGACATTTTTTTCTTTAAAAGGTTTCAGCCCTTCAGAAAGAGAAGCAAGCACTACGCCTAAAATAACCACAAGTGCAATTGCAAATCCGAAAGTAAATCCGTTTGATTCTTTATTAATAGCCATTTTATGTTGTTTTTAATCTTTTTAATCTTCGGTTAATATTTCCTTGAACAATGTAATGATCGATGATCGGTGCCATTACATTCATAAATAGGATGGCAAGAAATACACCTTCAGGATAAGCAGGGTTTAATACTCTGATCATGATGGCTAAAAATCCGCCAAGAAATCCGTAAATGATTTTTCCAGTTGCCGTTTGTGATGCTGTAACTGGATCGGTAGCCATAAATATGGCACCAAAAGCAAATCCTCCAATGATTAAATGGTAATAAGCGGGTAGCTCCAAATATGGATTTCCCCCGATTGCATTTAAAAGAAGTCCCATGATGAAACCTCCAGCAAAAAACGATAAAATAATTCTTAATGAACCTACACCTGTAAATACCAATACCAGAGCACCAATAATACATGCCATAGTAGATGTTTCACCTATAGAGCCAGGAATCATACCCATAAATGCTTCCCATGCGGTATATTCACTTGTAAAGTTCTGAACGGCAAGGTTGGACTGAACGACCTCTCCTGCCACCGTTGCTTTATCTGACATAAATGAGGCCAAATCTCCGAGGGCTGTTGCCCCTGAGAAACCATCAACTGATTCTGGATTTGCTGCCATTTTATCACCTAATCCTGACATCCATACCTTATCTCCAGACATCGAAGTAGGGTAGGCAAAGAATAGAAATGCTCTAGCTGTCAAGGCAATGTTTACTACATTCATTCCTGTTCCTCCAAAGATCTCTTTACCAATTATTACAGCAAAAGCCGTAGCCAAACCAACCATCCATAATGGTACATCAGCAGGCATAGTTAATGGTATAAGCATTCCTGAGACTAGAAATCCCTCGTGTAATGAGTGGCCTCGAATCATACCGAAGAGAAATTCTATACCTAGACCAACTCCGTATGAAACAATGACTACAGGCATAACAATCCCAAGTCCAGTTAAAAACTTAGCTCCCATAGCATCAAAATAGGGCAAATTCCGATTCGCTTCAGAAACCGCCATTTCCCAATGACCTGTATTGTAAATACCGAAAATTAAACAAGGAATAAGGGCGAGAATCACCGTCATCATTGTTCTTTTTAGGTCCACACCATCTCTAATATGTGCGCCTTTATTTGTGACCAGCTTTGGCGTAAAAGCGAAAGTGGCCATTGTTTCGAATAAAGGATTCCATTTCTCGTACTTTCCACCTTTTATAAAGTGGGGTTCCATTTTGTGTAAATATTTTTCTAAAAATTTCACTGATCGTTTATTTTAATATTACATACATTCGCTAGCAATCAAATCTAGGCCCTGTCTAATTTTTTCTTGAATATTTATTTTAGTCGTACAAACATATTCGCAAAGTGCAAAATCTTCAGGAGCCACTTCGTATATGCCCAAGTTTTCCATCCCATCAATATCGTCTGTAATAGCCGCTTTTGTTAAATGCATTGGAAGGATATCAAAAGGAAATACTTTTTCTAATTCTCCCGTGACAACAAAAGCCCGTTCTTCGCCGTTTGTATTCGTATCTAGGATAAATTTTTTGCTTTTAGGAAGAAGAAAGGTCGGAAAGAGTCTAGAATTTGAGAACTTATCAAATCCTAATCCAAGCCACCCTTTTGTTAAGAAAAATTTATATTCATTTCCTTCTGGAATGGCTGTAATTTGATTGTGATAAAATCCAATATAGCCATCTGTGTTTTTTTGATCTCCAGTTAAAACGTTACCGGATATGTACCTTACATTATCTCCAACAATATTGCCTTTTAAAATGTCACTCATTGAAGAACCACAATGAATATTGAAGTATGCAGGATTTTTTATTTCAGAACCTCCTACAGCAATACATTTTTTTCCGTCTACGGATCCGGTTTCAAATAATCGTCCAATTGCTGCTACGTCTTGAATATTTATACTCCAAGCGAATTCGCCTTTGTTCATAGGATCAATATGATGGATCTGTGTTCCGATATTACCTGCAGGGTGTACACCATCAATATTGTGGTGAATTACATTCTGCATTTTGGTGAATTCAGAGTTCTTTCTGCTGCTGAGGTGAACCTTTCCGTTAGCTAATTGATTTAATGCGTTTAGTCCCATTTGAACTTGTTCCATTTTTTCTTTAAGAATAAATGAATAATCCGGAGCAAGAGGAGAAGAGTCAAATGATGAGATAAAAATACCTTTTGGCTCATTTGAAGGATCAGCGATAACATCGAGAGGACGTTGCTTGAAACTTGGCCAAATACCAGATTCTAATAAAATGTCGAGCATTTCTTCTTTAGATGTATCTGCTATTTTCTTGACATTAAATTTTTTGCAGCTGTGCTTTGAATCAGATTCAATAATAATCTGTACAATTTTTCTTTTTTCTGCACGAACAATTTGCTTGATCGTTCCGCTCGTCGGGCTTACAAATTTTATCTTTTCGTTTTTCTTGTCCTGGAATACGGTATCTCCCACTTGAACTGATTCTCCCTCTTTTACAACCATTTTGGGTATTAAGCCGTGAAAATCTAGAGGGGATAAACAAACCGTACTAGATGAAGGAATGTCTTTTATTTCTTTAGTCGATTCTCCTACTAATCTGATATTCAGACCTTTTCGGATACTTATGGTGTTAGACATGAAATGTTGTATTACAATTTAGCGACAAAATTAAGAAAAACATAGGCCTACGCAGTAATTCGAAATGTAATTTGTCATCATAAATAATAATTTAGACTGATTCTAAATAGAGTAAATTTACTGTTTTGGTCATGAGCTACTTAGAATTGATTCATTTCAAATTCTCAGTTTTCACAAAAATGTGTACTATTTGTAATTAATTTATAATTAAAATAAACCCTTAAACCCTTTGAATGTTAAAGATTCCGAATTATTTTAATTTCAGATATAAATCAAATACATTTAGGTATGTCAAACACAACAGCTCTTGGAATTTCAATAGAAATTAAGACTTGGTTTCGTGATGATTTATCATCTGATTCTGGATCAAGTTTTATTCATAATTATCAAATAAAGATCACCAACAACATGAAATACCCCGTTCAATTATTATCACGTGAATGGACGGTAAGACATTTGATTCACGGAGAATCAAAAGTGAACGGCGAAGGCGTTGTTGGTCAAACCCCTA
Source organism: Crocinitomicaceae bacterium (assembly GCA_036782275.1). GTDB lineage: Bacteria > Bacteroidota > Bacteroidia > Flavobacteriales_D > Crocinitomicaceae > UBA952. Next base: position 6,717 of record DAIPZI010000006.1, on the reverse strand, counting down.
TACTTTTTCGGGATGAGTCTTTTGAATACACCAGTGGATGTGAGCTATTGTCTTCTGTTGGGTATATGCAGGGCAAGTTTTATTTTAAAAACTTGGAGAATGATGAAATTATCGATGCTGAAATCCCAAGATTTTACATGTGTTATCCTCCGTTACTGAACTAATATGGGATGTAAATAATCTTCTTAGTGGCAAAAAAATCTTCTTCAAAAAAGGTGCTCAACTGAGTTAATTTACTTTTTTGTTTTATTTGTTTCAATTCTAGTTCAAAATCACCACCCTTTAGATAGTAAATTCCTGAATTGGCAGCCGATTTTTTTTTTCGAACATTCCTAGTGAGTTTCATGAACTTTGGAAGGTTTGTTACAGCTCGGCTCAAAATGTAATCATATTTATGATCAATATCTTCAATTCGTGAATGAATCGTTTTTACATTATTGATATCTAATGTTTCTGTGATCTCGTCGATCACCTTCAATTTTTTTCCAATGGAGTCTAAGAGAGTGAAATTGGCTTTTGGGAATAGTATTGCCAATGGAACTCCCGGAAATCCTCCTCCAGTGCCTACATCAATAATCTGAGTGTGGTCATTGAATTGAATTACTTTTGCAATTGCGAGTGAGTGAAGTACATGTCTTTCGTAAAAATTCTCAATATCTTTTCTTGAAATAACATTGATCTTTTGATTCCATTCTTCGTAATGGTACTTGAGCTCTTTAAGCTTGTCGTATTTCTCTTTTGAAACTTCAGGAAAATATTTTTGGATGATATCCATTAAATGGAATCTTTTGTCTTTTCAGCCATGCTTGCTAAAAAATCTCGTGCTCTAAACAATTGAGCTTTAACAGTCCCTAAAGGTAAGTTCATTTCAGTAGCTATTTCCTCATAGCTCAGCTCTTGAAAGTATCTTTTTTCAACAAGTTCTCTGTATTTTGGTTTTAATTTACTCACTAGCAAACGTAAATGAACAACTCGTTGACCTTTCATTACGGTTTCTTCAGGATTTAGGTTGGTCGATTTTGCATCAATTCTCATGACATCTCCATTATCATTCACAACTCCCGTATCCATTGAGGTTACTTTTATTCTTTTTTTTCTGATAAAATCAATGCAATTGTTTGAAGCAATTTTAAAAAGCCATGTGCTGAATGCGAAATTAGGTGAATATTGGCCTAAGCGATTAAACGCTTTACCAAAGGCCTCAATAGTTAAATCGTCAGCATCATCTGAATCTTTTACCATTTTCAACATCATGAAATAGATGGATTCCCTGTAACGTTCCATGAGGTCTGCATAAGCCAGCTGGTCACCTTTTTTCGCTGCCTCAACAAGAACCAAGTCAAACTTTGCTTTATCAGATAAATGATCTTTTGCTACCAAGTGTTATTTCGTTTAGTTTTTCCAAGTAAAAAGATAAAAGGAGACAAAACTGAATAAAACATATCCCAGAAAGGAAAAAGAAATGCAAAGCTCCTTTCATTGAGTTTAAACAGGCATCTGCCTTGAATCCACCATTTTAGAAGGTAAAACAGGCTCATAATCATTACAAAAATGAAATTTGAATCACCGACTATCACCAAAGAAACAAAAGAAAACCAAGCTAGAATTAGCGATACTGGATAGATTGCTAACAATAGTTTTTTGATAAAACCGTATTTAGTTGAAGTTGTGTAATGCCTTGACTTTTGATTGATCCAGTCAGAATAGGTTTTTTTTGAATGAGAAAAGCAAAATGATTTGGGATCGATTTGAATTCCTAAAGTACTTTTTTTGGAAACTTCTTGAATGAATAAATCATCATCACCAGAAGCAAGAGAATGATGCGATTTGAATCCATCAACTGACAAATATGCTTCTTTGGTGTACGCCAAATTTCTTCCAATACCCATGTAGGGTTTTTTACTTAGCGCAAAAGAAAAATAATTAATACCAATCCATGCGGTATCAAATCGAATGATCGAATTTAGAATCCCACTGGTTTTATGGTACGGTCCATAGCCAAGAATAACTTCCTCCTTATTGTTAAAACCTTTAGCAATTGTTTTGAGCCAGAATCGGGATGCGGGTTTACAGTCAGCGTCGGTGAATATTAAATGATTGTTCTCCGCCGCTTTGATTCCTATTGTCAAGGGTAGTTTTTTGCCGGGTCGGATGTGTTTACCATTATTGTATTCTACAATTTTCAAATGACTGTATTCTTTTTTGAGTTCAGATAAAACATGCTCACTATTGTCAATCGAGTTGTTGTTCACTACAATAACTTCAAACATTGAATATTTTTGACTCAAAATGAATTCAAGATTTTCTTGTAATGCTACACCATCATTTCTCGCCGCAATGATAATACTTAAAGGTATTTCTTCTTCGATGGTGTCTGGCACCTTGTAAAATGCCAACCGTCTAAAAATGAAAAATATATAATATAGCTGAGTTAAAATCGTTAATGTAAACAGGATAAGACCGCTAATAAATAGTCCATTATCGAGATGTTGATTTAATTCTGTCATAATATGTATTTACAAATATTCAATTTGAATTGATTTCAATGTATCTTTGCTTCGATATTTTATCAACATTTTTATGCACTTTGATTTAATCCATTCCGACCCAGACTCCAATGCTCGAGCTGGCCTTTTGATGACGGACCACGGTCCTATAGAGACACCAATCTTCATGCCTGTCGGGACAAACGGCTCTGTTAAAGGGGTTCACCAAAGAGAACTTCAACAGGATGTTAAGGCCGAAATAATATTGGGTAATACATACCACCTCTTTTTAAGGCCAGGAACTGATATTATTGAAAAAGCGGGAGGTTTACATAAATTTATTTCTTGGGACAAGCCTATTTTAACCGATAGTGGAGGGTACCAAGTATATTCCTTATCAGGATCTAGAAAAATAAATGAAGAAGGTGTTAAGTTTCAATCTCACATTGATGGAAGTTATCATTTTTTTACTCCTGAGCGGGCTATTGATATCCAAAAGAGCATTGGCGCTGATATAATTATGGCTTTTGATGAATGTACGCCCTATCCATGTGATTACACTTATGCTAAAAACTCAATGAAAATGACGCATAGGTGGTTAAACAGATGTATTGACCAAATGAACAAAACAGAGGGGAAATATGGTTACAATCAAGCTTTGTTTCCAATAGTTCAGGGCAGTACATACAAAGACCTAAGAAAAGAGTCGGCAGAATATATCGCCTCAATGGATGCAGTAGGTAATGCAATTGGAGGGCTTTCTGTGGGTGAGCCCGAAGAAGATCTTTATGAAATGACTGCACTGGTCACGGAAGTTTTACCCAAATCTAAACCAAGGTATCTGATGGGGGTAGGTACACCATCAAATTTACTTGAGTGTATCGCCTTAGGTGTAGATATGTTTGATTGCGTAATGCCTTCGAGAAATGCGAGGCATGGCTTATTGTTCACTGAAAATGGCACCATCAATATAAAAAACTTGAAGTGGGCAACTGATTACAGTCTTATTGATGAGAGTAGTCCATGTTGGGTTGATACCAATTATACCAAGGCATATCTTCGTCATCTTATTAAGTCTGGAGAGTACCTAGGTATTCAAATCGCGACTATTCATAATTTGTCATTTTACTTGAGACTAATGAAAGAGGCAAGATCTCGTATCATTGATGGTTCATTTTTAAGTTGGAAAAACAAAATGGTTAAGCAATTAAATATTAGATTATAGCATGTTTTCCATAATTGACAAGTATATCATTAAGAAGTTTCTTTCTACATTTTTTTTCATGCTTGCCATTATAATGATGTTTTCTATTGTATTTGATGTATCTGAAAAACTGGGAGATTTTATTTCCAACAAGGCTCCACTCAGTGAAATCATTTTTGATTATTATTTGAATTTCATCATTCTTTATGGTAATATGTTTACATCAATGATTGTTTTTATCTCAGTCATATGGTTCACTACGAAAATGGCAAAGGATACTGAAATTATTCCAATTTGGTTTAGTGGGAAGCCTATCTATAGATACTTGCGTCCTTATTTTATTTCGGCGACTATATTAATGTTGTTTTCTTTATACATTAATCATTTTGTCGTTCCTAATGCGAATAAAGAAAGATTAGCGTTTGAAGAAAAGTATTATCGAGATATAATGGTTGTGGACGATTACCATGCGGAATATCCGGGCAACCAATCCGTATTCTTTTCCAATTATAACGAAAGGGATAAAAGAATTAATGATTTTACTTTTCAACAATGGACCTCAGACGATAAGCCGAGCTGTTTTATTAAGTCAAGGTATGCTTTAAACAAGCCAGGAAGTACAACGTGGCAACTCAGAGACCTTTATATAAAAAACTTTCATCAAGATCACATTGAGATTCGTCATATGAAAAGCCTAGATACAAGCTTTAATTTTACTATTTCGGAGATGACCCATAGAGAGAGTGTAGCTGCTACTATGTCCTTCTATGAGCTGAAGACTTTCATAGAAAGGGAAAAAACAAAAGGATCATCTATGGTTCCAATGTATGAAATAGAACTTCACCAACGAACATCGTATCCCTTTGCAGCTTATATACTTACCTTGATTGGTGTATCTGTGGCTTCAACGAAGAGGAGGGGAGGCGTTGGTGTGAATATAGCAATAGGTCTTGGCATAGTGTTCATTTACATCTTTGCAATGAAAATGTTAACGGTTGCGACATTAAATCTTGGATTTCCCTCACTACTATCAGTCTGGATCCCTAATGTTTTCTTTGCTTTGACGGGAATTGTGCTCTTCCGGATGTCTCAAAAGTAAGCTCATTTCAATTGTTTTCTCTAGGTGTTTATACCTAAACCTTTTAATGTCAATACTTAGCCTCGCTTTCGTAGGCTCATGTATTTTTAATTCTACATACCTCTAATTTTTTATTGTCCAATAGAATCGAGGGAGATTTGTTCCAACAAGTTAAACTCGAATTAAAATTATTGGATATGAAAACTTTAAAAAACTCTTTAAGAAAAACAACTTTGTCTGTCTCTATGATGCTTTTCTCTATTGTTTCTTTTGCTCAGCAGGATTCTAAAGTCTGGTTGACTATTGAAAACGAGAACAACGTTCCTTATGTAGACGCGTCAGGAAATTTAACTTCAAATGATGTTTCTTTTAATAACGCCATTTCCTCATTAAACATAATGAATGTTCAAAAGGCACTTCCTTCCTCACGAAATGAAATGCTTCAGAAAGTATATGAGGTCTCATGTAATTGTGATCTTGTGGATTTGTATACCGTTTTAACGAATGAAGTTAATTCAGTTTCGAAAGTCGAATATGGTCCTCAATATCAAGCTTTGGCAACGCCCAATGATTATGATTTGATTCCTGATCATTATGCTTTAGATCTTATCGGTGCGCAAGATGCATGGAATTATACTGTTGGAGATTCAAACATTGTAATTGGTATTTCTGATCAGAATTATGAGGTGACTCATGATGAGTTGGCTGGTTCTGTTGTACATTATGATCCATTAAACGTTGCGCCTTCTGGTCACGGAACAGCAGTTGCAATTATTGCAGCGGGTAACACTGATAATTTAAATTTTAAAAGTTCTATCGGTTATAATACTTCTTTGGGGTTATACCGAATGAATTATAATGAAGTATTGTCAGCTTCTTACAATGGATCTCAAATCATTAATTTGAGCTGGACTTCTGGATGTGAGTTTAATATTTATCAGCAAATGGCAATTGATGAAGCCTACAACAATGGTTCTTTTATTATTGCTGCTGCTGGAAACGGTTCTACTTGTGGTGGTCCAGAAAACTTGGTTTATCCGTCGGCTTATGATAATGTGTTCTCAGTTACAAGTATTGGTGAATTAGACAATCATGAAAGTACAATTGGAGATCCAAGCTCAACTCATCAACATAATGTAACGGTGGATTTGACTGCGCCAGGTTATTCAGTTTGGGTTAGTCCAAGTCAAAATTGGGGAATGAAGTCTTCGGGAACTTCTTATGCCTCACCTTATGTTTCAGGAACAGTTGCCTTGATGCTTTCAGTTAATCCATGTCTTTCAAATGAGAATATTGAATACATCCTAAAAACTTCATCAGTAAACATTGATGATTTAAACCCGGCGTATGCTGGATTAATTGGAGAAGGTAGATTGAACGCTGCTGCTGCTGTCGAAATGGCATATGGGTTCAATGCAATCACTCTAACGACAAATCATTCTATGTCATGCGGAACTTATGGTGGACAGATCGAAATTGATGCAGTAGGAGGAAGCTTGCCTTACACCTATCAATGGTCAAATGGTTCTACAGATCAAAGCCTATTGGATATAGCAGCAGGAGTTTATTCTTTAAATGTTACTGATGCAGCTGGATGTTCAGTAGATACTACGATTACAATCGGTACTTATACTTCTACCGTATTTGAAGGTGAGATTGATCATGTTACTTGTTACGGTGTTTCGAATGGCGCTATTGATCTTACCATTATCGAAGGAAATCCAAATTACACATATCAGTGGGATCACGGAATGACTACACAGGACATTACTGATCTTACTACAGGAACGTATCGGGTAGAAATCACAGACGGTAATGGTTGTAAGTCTTGGGGAAGTTTTAATGTAATGGAACCGGATGTGTTGTCTGCAGAGATTAGTGCAGTCGAGCCAGTAGAGTGGGATGACGTTGATTTAGACTTATCTGTTTCTGGAGGAACTTATCCTTAT
>DAIPZI010000005.1:0-20293 GCA_036782275.1 Crocinitomicaceae bacterium | reverse complement strand
GCTTTAGCCGCACATTTAATCTTGCATGATATCGTATACGAAAATTGCTCCGATATTATTTCTCCTAATTCGAAGTAGAAATAAATTTAATTGACAAGGAATTCACACAATGCCTAACGTTTTTTGAGGTCAATTGCTCTCCTTTAAAGACATGCCCCAAGTGACCGTCGCAGTTTGAACAAACAATTTCGACACGTCTGCCATCTGCATCAGGAATTCTTTTGATAGATTCAGGTATTTCATCATCAAAACTTGGCCAACCACATCCTGAATCAAACTTGTCACTGGTTTTATATAGGGCTTGTTCACACTGCCTGCAAATAAAAACGCCTTGTTTTTTGAAGTCGTTGTATTCTCCGGTGAATGGCCTTTCAGTCCCTTTATTTAAGATCACATGAGCCTCTTCATTACTCAACTTATTCCAATCTGTTTTATTTTTCTTCATCTCCTAAAAATAAATATCCTTTATCTATAAAAAGTCGCGATGAAAAATTGTTTAAAAAAAGTCCTCCCGTTCCTAATCCTTGAGCAATCTCAGGCTTGTAGTACGCCGCAAAACGAGAAATCATTTCTAGCCCAATATTTGATTCTAAAGCAGAAGTTAGCCACCAACCAATTCCCATGGATTCGGCAAGCTGTATCCATTCATTACACCCTTTGACTCCACCATGTAAGCTTGGCTTCAATATGATATATTGAGGATCAATCAACTTTAAAAGCTCTCTTTTGTCTTGTGTATTGCTTACTCCAATTAATTCCTCATCCAAAGCAATCGGGATCACCTGTTCTTGACACAAGGCTTTCATTAGCTTCCAATTCCCTTTGGCAATAGGCTGTTCAATAGAATGTACACCAAGACCTTGAAGGTGATTTAAAACATCTCTTACTTCTGGATCATCATAAGCTCCATTCGCATCTACCCGAACTTCAATATCTTGAGCGTATTTGTCGCGAATGAATTTTAGAATATTCAATTCTTTTTTAAATTCAATGGCTCCAATTTTCAATTTTACAATTTCGTACCCCTCCCTTATTTTATTTTCAATCTGAGTCATCATTTGATCTGAAGAACCCATCCATATCAGGCCATTAATTGGGATACCACCATGCCCTTTTGAAAAAGAGCTTTCAAATGAATCAATACCCGAAGACAAATTCAAGTTGTAAATTAAAGTTTCAATCCCGAATAGGATGGAAGGATAAGCCTGTAATTCAGTACTGAAAAAAGAAAGTAATGTTATTGAATCATGTTTGTCAAGCCCGTTATAAATTTCACAGACCCACTTGACTTTGTTCTCATACTGCTCATCATCAATATAGTCGGGAGAAAGACCAGGAATAATGCTGCACTCGCCTCTCAGTAAAGGTGCTTCATCAAAAAACAAAATCCAAGAAGGTTTTTCCTCCAGAATCCCCCTACTCGTCCCCGCAGGCTTTTTAAAGTTTAGTGTTTTTTTATAATAATTCAGCTTCATTTATGACATCCATTTTTCATACCACATTTGAAACATAAGTAGATACCACATTTTGACATCATATTCTTTTTTTCCATCATAAAACTTCTTTTTAATGTCTTCAACATAATTTAAATTAAATATGCCCTGTTTTTCCATTTTATGAAGATCAATGTATTCTTCAACCAATTCCTTCAGATCATCTTGAAGCCACTCTGCTATGGGAATAGCAAAACCCATTTTAGGTCTATCCATCATCTCTTTTGGTATGTACTGATGCAAAATTTCTTTGAGAATATATTTCTTTTCCCCTTTATGGTATTTGTAGTGATCAGGGAGTTGAGCAGCCCATTCTATAAGTCTATGGTCTAAATAAGGCTCACGCCCTTCCAAACTCGCAGTCATGGTTGCACGATCAACTTTTTGCATAATATCATCTATCAAATATGTCTGATAATCAATAGCCATCATGTATGACAATGAAGAGAAGTATTCTTTATTTAATTCTTGTGAACAATATGCCGTGTCGAAAACATCAACCTTTTCTTTTAGAAGCTTTTCTATTTGTTGATCTGTAAATTGCTGACTGAGACTTAACATTATTTGTTCTTCAGAGGGGTTTTTCAATACCCCTTTAACCTTCTCATAGCGATTGTGAAAGTTATATTTATGCCTGAGGAAAGGAATATAATTTGAAGGGATTTTGTCCATTCCTGAAGCCATTATTTTCCTCATAAAAGAAGGTATCCTATTAATTTTATTCCCATACCGCTGAATGTAATCGTACCGATTGTAACCTGCAAAAACCTCATCGCCTGCGTCAGCACTTAATGCTACGGTCACATGTTTTCTTGCAGCTAAACTGACTAGGGTTGTGGGGATAGCACTACTATCCGCAAATGGTTCGTCGTAATAATAAGGCAGATCTCCAATTAATTCAATAGCTTCTTTTTGTGTGCATTGAATTTCCGTGTGATTAGTACCTAAATAAGAAGCTATCTCTTTGGCATAAGGAGCCTCATCTAAGCCTATGTCTGGAACAGATATTGTAAATGTTTTGAGTTTCTCAGTTCTCTCTTTTTGTAAGAGAGCAGTGACTGAGGCACTGTCATATCCCCCGCTTAAAAATACGCCTACAGGAACATCTGAAACCATTCGATAATTGCAAGCATCTACTAAGACCTTTTCGGTTTGTTTCTTTGCGTCCTCAAAAGACATATCTAGCTTGGGTTTATTGTATGCATCGTATACATTCCAATACTGAATCTGATCTTTTGGAGACACCCGAACATCGCTTTCAGATGCTAATGAAACCTCGAAAAAATGACCTGGCTTAAGCTTAAAGCAAGATTCAAATATACAATGTGGAGTAGGTACATTTCCATATTGCATAAATGCAGCCACGGCATTTTTATCAATTCTTTTATCAAACCTTTCGTGTTCATGAAAAGCCTTCAGTTCTGAACCAAATAAAAACAAACCATCCTTAAAATAATAATAAAAGGGTTTAACGCCTGCCCTATCTCGAGCACAAAACAATTGATTCTTACCGATATCAACAATCACAAAGGCAAACATTCCGATTAGCTTTTCTAGACAAGACCTCCCCCATTCAACAAAGGCATGTAAAACCACTTCTGTGTCTGATGAGCTTTTAAAAGAATGTCCTAATTTGATTAATTCACTTTTAATTTCCTTGTAATTATATACCTCACCATTAAAGCAGATCCAATACTTATCAAATGACATGGGCTGTTTGCCCCCTGCACTTAAATCGATAATTGAAAGTCTTCTATGCCCTAAACCTACCTTACATTGAGTCAAGCCAATCTCCTCAACTCCAAAAGCATCTGGCCCTCTATGTGTTAATGCATGAGTCATCCGCTCAAGCTCTAGTAAAGAAGTTTTATTTTTAAAATCAATAAATCCTACAATTCCACACATAATTTATTTTTCAGCATTATTTCTATTCTCAATTAAGACGACATTAGCAGAAAGCACCAAAAAGAAGAACGGCAGCAAAGGGGCCCTAATCCGAACCAAAACACCAAACAAAACAGAAGTGAATCCCGACATAAAAGCAATAAAAAGAGCGAAGATCAATGCAAAAACTAGAATCTCCTCCTTCCGAATGTATTTAATCTTCGAAAATAAATCCCTACTAAAGAAAAACCGGATCGTTAAAATCATTAAAACAAGACTCTCAATGCCATTCACAATTAATGTAGGTGAAAATGACTCATAAATAAAAGGCCTGTAAATACCATAAAAAACAGATTCAGGAATAGCCCTTATTAGACCCGCGGGAGAGGCATCAGTGTTTGAAATTTCATAGCGCTTTCCTGTATATGTTTGATTTTCTGTAAAGTCAGACTGCACCAATTCTGCTTCTGCAACCATTTCGGCTGAAAAGCTTGAGCTGAAAAATTGAACAAATAGAAGAATTCCGCCCAAAAATATAAATGAACGAAATAATAATTTCGTCAAAAACTGTTTCTCGTAGCGTTTTGTTAAACGGGCTCCAAAAGACATGAAAATTGGTGCAGCAATTGCTGCTAAAATAAATGAACGAACATGATAAATCAAAAATATAGAAATCAAAATAATCAACACATGCTTTAATCTTATTGCATTGCGGAGAACCATAATATTAAAAACAAAATAAAGCAAGTTCAAAATGGAAATAAAAACTACCGAATCTTTAGAAATACCCGTACACCAAAAACTTACGCTAGGAACAAATAAAATACATAGAGCCGCGATATTCGCTTTGTGCGTACCTAATTTAACGATCAGCTCGAATACGCGCCATGAAGCCATTGCAGTTAAAAAAGCAAAAAACAGGGTGCCAGCAAAGTAAGATTTGAAGGTGATAAACGAAACAACTGAAGCAACTTTACAAATAAACCAGGCCTCGGGCTCTTTAAATAACCAGCTTGGAGGATAACCTGTATCTACATTAAAGTGCTTAGAAAATATTTCGGATGATGGCTCACTAATTAAATTTTCAAAATAAAGGGAAGGAGAATTTATAAATAGATTGTTCAAGGTAACCGCGCCGTCCCAGTACGCTGTGGTATCACCTCCTCCGTAAAAAATGAGATAAACAACGGCAAAAACAATCGCAAAGAAAAACTTAAATAACACATTTCTCATGTAGTATTTTCGAATATTGGAGTCGACTTTCTTCGCTCTCGAATTTGCTATTACAAGAAAAATGAGCAACCAAAAAGCTGCGATAGAAATATCATAAAACGAAACATAATTACTTCCCACTCAGCTCGATTTTAGGAATGATGGTATTTCTCACCATTTAGGATGGTTTTTGCTCTGTAAAGCTGTTCCAAAAATAACAAACGTATCATTTGATGCGAAAAGGTCATTTTGGAAATTGATAATTTTTCGTTCGCGCGATCGTAAATAGACTTGTCAAATCCATAAGCCCCACCAATGATAAATACCAATTGCTTCAGTCCTCTTATTTCTTTATTATTGAGCCATTTTGAAAAATTTTCTGATGAATACTGATCCCCTTTCTCATCTAGAATGATCACTACATCATTTGGTTTAATCATCTTCAATAGTAATTCAGCTTCACTTTTTTTTAATAACGCATTAGACTGATTTTTACTCGTTTTCACCTCTTTTAGATCAATTCGTTCAAAATTCAAATAATGCTTTAATCTTTTTTCATATACCAATTCACCCTCCTTTAAATAAGGAACCGTTGTTTTTCCAATATTGATCAAGCGAACATTCATTAATCAACGGCTTCAACAGAAAGAACCTCAGGCGCTGCTATTTTTAATGCTTCTTCTAACCCAGCGCGCATTGTCATGTGACTCATTGAGCAGTCACTGCATGCCCCCAATAGCTTTACCTTAACCACTGCATCTTCTGTTAATTCAACAAACTCCATGTCTCCACCATCAGCATGAAGGAAAGGACGCAGTTGCTCAATGGCCTGATTAATCTTATTTATTGTGTCCTCTTTATTTTCCATTTCTTAAGCTTTATGTTTAATCTCTATTTGCTTGGTAAAATTCTGCACCAGCTCATCAAAAACATCCGATATTATACTATTCTCTTGTAATACCGCAGGTTTACCAATATCACCAGACTCTCTCAAACTCTGAATTAGAGGTATTTGACCTAAAAACGGCACCCCCAATCCCTCTGCAAGATTTTTAGCACCGTCCCTTCCAAATATATAATATTTATTGTCAGGAAGTTCTTCAGGAGTAAACCAAGACATGTTCTCAACTAACCCAATAATTGGAACGTTCACATTATCCATTTTAAACATGTTGACCCCTCTTCGTGCATCTGCGAGAGCAACTTCTTGAGGCGTACTTACAATAACAACGCCATCTAAAGGAATACTCTGTATTAAACTTAAATGAATATCACCGGTCCCAGGAGGAAGATCAATTAGAAGAAAATCCAACTCTCCCCAATGGGCATCATTAAACATTTGTAATAAGGCTTTAGATGCCATTGGTCCCCTCCAAACAACTGCATTTTCTTTATCGGTAAAGAAACCAATAGATAATATCTTAACTCCATTAGATGGGACTGGCTCTATCAGTGACTGTCCATCTATTTCTGTCATTTTGGGACGTTCATTTACGAGATCAAACATTGTTGGCATTGATGGGCCGTATATGTCGGCATCAATAAGCCCAACTTTATATCCTTTTTTCACCAAACCTGCGGCCAAATTGGAGGTTATTGTTGACTTTCCTACTCCTCCTTTACCAGATGCAACTGCCACAATATTTTTCACCCTCGGAAGAATTTTTCTTGGTGCATTTTCATCTGCAGCTTTCTGCTTCACCGTGCATTGAATCTCAATATCTTTTTTTAATCGAGATTTCAAATTAAACTCGACCGCCTCCTTCATTCTGTTTTTCGCATGCATCGCGGGGTTATTCACATAAACAGTAAGACTAACTTTATTTTCCTCAACAACTAAATCTTCGATTAAATTAGAAGAAACGATATCCTTATTTGATTCAGGCTCTTGAATGTTTGCCAATACCTCTAATACCTCTTCTCTCTTTATCATAGCTCCAAATTAATAGATTTAAACGACAGAAATGATTTTAAAATAAAATCAATAACCTTTTTTGAATCCCCTTCTTCTTTATTTTTAATTTCATAGTAAACACCATTGATATATTTCACACCATAAAGATGATATGTGGATGTTCTTTTCGATGTCAAGTTCAATTCTCGTTTATATATAACATAATCACCTTTCTGCTGAATAATTTCAGTTTTAAAAATATCTTGAGATTCTAACTTCCTTAAAAATTCGGGCATTCTGTACTGATAGTCACCATAATCCTCAATAAATAGATTGAAATTACGACCTGCACTTATTTGCCATTTAAAATCGCCGTCATCGTGTATGATTTCTGTTTCGAATGAAGCTCCAATACCCGCAGTTTCATTAGGAATCATTATTGAAGCACCTATACCATATAAGTCAAGATTATGCTCATCAAACTGATAATAATCGATGACCTCTACCGTTTTTTTAGAGGGTGTGGGCTCATCAGCACAAGAAATGATGATGACAGGCACAAAAAAAACATAAAAAATGTTCTCATAGAATGAATAATCAAAGATACACTTTTCATTGATTCTTTTTTTTAATCTTTGACGTATGAAATCTATTTTTGTTTTATTCGGAGGTGTTTTTATTTTATTAGGAATTCTTCTAGGCGCATTTGGGGCGCATTCTTTAAAAAACCATATAAGTGTTGAAGAATTACAATCTATAAAAACTGGACTTGAGTATCAAATGTATCATGGACTAGCGCTTATTTTTATTGGATTTAATGTAAATAAAATTAAAAACTCAGCAATGATTTGTTGGGGGTTTATCTCGGGAACCCTTCTTTTCTCATGCTCGATTTACCTTCTTGCACTTGATCATTTTATGGGTGTTGACCTAGGTTTTCTATGGCCTGTAACTCCAATTGGAGGAACGGTCCTTATCGCAAGTTGGGCATTGTTCGTCGTAAAGGCTAGTAAAATTAAAACTTAAAATTTCGAGTTCTTCAAATACTTCATAATGTATTTGCCAAGTATGTCAAACTCTAAATTAACTATACTTCCCTTCTCAATATTCTTAAAAGAGGTGTTTTCATATGTGTAGGGAATGATACAAACCGAAAAACCATTATCTGAGGAGTCCACTACTGTCAGACTCGTTCCATTTATAGTTATTGATCCTTTTTCAACCGTGATGTGATCTGACTGATAGTTGAATGAAAACATCCAGCTTCCGTCATGATGCTGAACATCTTCGCAAATTGCCGTACAGTCTACATGCCCTTGAACAACATGTCCATCAAAACGGCCGTTATTCATCATACATCGCTCCAAATTGACCATGGATCCCACCTTCCAATTGCCTAGAGTAGTTCTATTCAGTGTTTCTCTTATGGCTGTAACTATATACTGATTCCCCTTTATCTCCACAACAGTCAAACAACAACCATCATGCGCCAAGCTTTGATCAATTTTTAATTCAGAGGTCATACCCGCTTCGAGTGTAAAGTGTGTATTTCCTCCATCTTTCTCGATGTGCACGAGTCTTCCTAATTCTTCTATAATTCCTGTAAACATAAACAAACACGTTTGATTATTTTTGGAATCACTTTAAAGTGTCCCAAGTATATATTCTACTTTTTCTTTTAAATACGGTACCTCAACTTTATAATATTTCTCGTATTCAGGGTGCAAAACAATAATAAACATTTTTGATAAATTGATCTGGTAATTTTTCTCTAATAAAAATCGATAAATGCTTAACTGTAATGTGTAATGATTAAAGCTTGTATCATCAATATCACTGAGCCCCTTAAAGCCTCGGTCCCAACGATTTTGGGTAATCGGGGTGCCATTTGATTTATTAATGACTTTTAGACTTCTTTTCCAATCATACATTTCAAATGAATCACCGTTCAATGCAAGGAAGTCAATAGTGCCAGCAACACCAATTGATTCGTCAAATATTCTCCATTCCGTTCTATATGGGATTAAAGAATCATGGTCATTTGTAAATTGTCGAAAAAGACTAAATTCCTGAGGCTGCTCGTAATCATTTCCGAGATAGTAATTTTCAATTTGTTCGTGAAGAAAAGTTCCTTGTTCAGATGCTTTAATTCCTTTTTCTTCCCAATTCTGTTTGATTTCGTAATCTTGCATCCCCCAATATTTATGATTTGGGTTCCAATTCCTACCATTCGTCATTTTCTCAATGGCTTCATCTGCATTAAATAATGGAAAAAACTGGGAAATTACTGTTGTAACTGACTGAAATTGAATTCCATCTATTGAATATTTATGCTCTTCTGCTTCAAAAACACACCGCTGGTCTCTTGGATGAATATTTTTTTGATTACAATTTATACTTTTCGATTCCATTTTTTCACATTATTATCTTCGGTATATGGAATGTTCTTTCAACCTTATTCCACATGACTTAGCTTTAGCATATTTGAACTTCCAAGTTCTTCTAGTGGAATTGATGCAATATTTATTATCAAATCACCTTGTTTAAGGTGCTTTTCTGACTTCATAATGTATTTAATATCCGCAATCGTATGGTCTGTACTTATTTGTTTATTGTAGTAGAATGCCCTTACCCCCCAAACTAAATTCAGCTGAGTAAGTATTTTTCTATTACTGGTGAAAACAAAAATATTTGCCTTTGGTCTTTGAGAAGCAATTTTGTAAGCCGTGTAACCCGAAAATGACATTGTAATGATTGCATCGACATCAACCCGTTGAGCCAGACGACAGGAATTATAACATATAGAATCCGATATAAATCGTTCTTTATTTTTTTCAGGTGGTTCTTCTTTATAATAAATCCCATCATGAGATTCCATTTCACAAACGATTCGAGACATCGTACTTATGACTTCAACCGGATATTTACCAACGGAAGTTTCTCCTGATAGCATTACCGCATCGGCACCATCTAAAACAGCATTTGCAACATCATTTACCTCTGCTCTTGTTGGGGTCATTTGTGTAATCATTGACTCCATCATTTGTGTAGCAACAATAACTGGTTTTGCATACTTAATGCCTTTATCAATCAACATTTTCTGGGTTAAGGGAACATTTTGAAATGGAATTTCAACTCCCAAATCACCACGAGCGACCATAATCCCGTCACTTTCGTTTATGATGTCATCTATGCACTCAAGTGCTTCTGGCTTTTCAATTTTCGCAATTACTTTTGCCTTAGCTCCGGCAGAGGATATTTTATGTTTTAAATCAATCATATCCCTCGCTGAACGAACGAAAGACAAACCGATCCAATCTACATCTTGTTCGATGGCAAATGACAAATCTTTTTCATCTTTTTCAGTTAAACTTGGCATTGAGATTCTCGTGTTTGGAAAATTTACGCCTTTATTGGATGAAAGCATTCCGCCCTGAATCACTTTACACGTGATTTGTTTTTTTCTGTCAGTCTTAGTCACCTCCAGCATTAATTTCCCGTCATCTACAAGGATTAATTCTCCTTTTTTTACATCTTCAGGAAGTCTAGAGTAATTAATTGAAAACACTTTCTCTGTACCTTCCACAGGATCAGTTTGTACCAATACAGTTTCGTTTACTTCGAGATGCACTCCACTTTTTTGCATCTCCCCTGTTCGTATTTTAGGGCCTTGTAAATCTGCTAAAATGGCCACATTTAATCCTAGCTCGTCGTTAAGCGACCGAATATTTTCAATAACTTCAGCATGATCCTCGTATGCTCCATGGGAAAAGTTTAATCTACACACATTTAAACCCGCCAATATCATTTCCTTCAATACTTCTTTGGATGAGGATGAGGGGCCTATTGTTGCTACAATTTTAGTTCTTTTCATTATTTTAATCATTTAAATATTCTGAAAATTCAAAATCACTACTCGTAAAAGGAAAAACAGCGACGACGCCGTTCAAGTCTCTTAGCTTGTTTATTAAATCTTGGATACCATATTTATAATTCTCTCTTAAAATCAAGAAGAAATCCAACCTTTCATTCTGTGTAAACAACACAGAAGCTTGCTGCTTGTTCTTTACAAGAAAAAATTTACATTGATCATCTTCATTTTCGTGAATGTAATATTCATATGACATCATTTTCCTGTTTTTATTGGGAAGGGTAAAGGGAACATGTGCTTTCTGAAAGCCAACACTCAAACTTGTATTCAACTCCCAAGCAAGTCGATGATCACCAAGTGCAGAAGAAATCCCAAGAATTGGAAATTCAATTTCCTCCTCTAATTCCAATTTGATTTTTTTCACACGAGTCATGTTCACAAATCTACACAATAATCACTTGTCACTTAACATCCCATCAATATCTTTGATTAGCATAAAAGCAAACATGTATTCTTTTAAAGATGTGATGATAAATCTTAATGAAAAAACCATTTAGATTTAGTGGAGGCATGTATAAATTTGTACTTTTGCTTTTTACAACTAACTGAACGTTTCATGAGACTTGTTTTTACCTTTCTGGTTTTTAGTTTTGGAGTTTTGAATACACAAGCACAGCCTACTAAATCCGTTACGAATAAAGATAGTTATAATTGGATGTTTGGACTTTCTTGGGTCATGACAGACGATGATGGAGAAGCATTTAATCCGTTTCTTGTTCAGAATCTACACACACATTTTTTTCCGACTCAAGTTACCGTAGATAAATATTTCTACAATAGCTGGAGTGGTGAAGCCGCTCTCGCCTACTCTATATACAATCCTCAAAAAATGACCAATGGAGAAACGGGGATTGAAGGAGGCATGTTCTCCATAGATTTCCATTCCAAATATTCCTTGTACAAGCTCCTCAATAAAGGGGCTATTGATCCATTTTTTGTCGGTGGCATTGGAATATCTTCAAGAAGCTATCAAAATGAAAACATACGACCGGTTTCCCTCACCTTGAATATCGGAGGAGGAATTAACTTTTGGATTTCTAATTATATTGGCATCCAAGTAAGAAGTACGGCAAAAGTAGGCGTGATTGACTTTTTTAAAAAATCAGATTATATGCAACATAGCTTAGGTCTTGTTGCACGCTTTGAAACCTTAAAAGGAGAAAACGATGAGTTCAGTAAGTCCAAGTACAAAATCAGTAAAAAAAGAAAGAAAATAAAGCACATGAAAAAGAAGAAAAAAAGAGACGATTCTTAATTCTTGATTTCAAACTTTTTCACGGTTTTCTGACTATCTGTTTCTATACCAAAAGTATATATACCGTTATTTAAGAGCTTCGTGTCATATCGAATAATATGACCTCCTTTAACGTAATGGTCCGAGGCAACAATCGTTTCATCCTCTTTTAATGTCCATATCTTAAAATCAACATGCATCGGTCGAGGACATTGAAAATAAAACTCAACTTCACCATTTACGGTAAAAGTTTCAGTGCTGTACAATACACAATATTCATTTGCATCAACCCGACCTTTACTCAATCTTTTCAAGAATAACCTATAGGCGATAATTACTGTCAACACAATTAATGAAGCTACTAATACATCTATTATCATACTCTAAAGCGCAATTAATCCCTCAATTGTTGAGGCTTTTTTATAAATTTCAATAATGTCATCGGCCGATAGCATAACCTGTTTATTACTTACAGAAACAAATTTTCCACTTGAAGAAGGCTTTAATTGAAGTTGGGTATTTGAATCATACAGTGCAGAAACTCTTGCCACATTATCGTTTTTGTTGGGAACAATAAACTTGAAAAAATATACGTGAGGAAAATCTAAAGCTTCCAACTGTTTCTTCAAACTTTCATATTCTTTCATACACAAAATTAATTTTTATTTGTTTATCAAAGACATACTATTAGAATTGATTTTGAAGTATTATTTTTACACGATGAAAGTTTGTTTTGTGTTCCTATTTTGTCTCGTTGCATCTGTGCACAGTCAAAAAAGCATTGATGCCTTAAAAATCAGTGGAGCAATAGATTTGGACGGAGAATTCAATGAAAAAGAATGGGGAAACGCGAAATGGCAAAGTCAATTTACGCAGCTTAAACCAATCCCAGGAAAAAGCCCGTCAAAACCAACAGAGGTAGCAATTCTTTACAATGATGAGGCCTTGTTTTTTGGGGTTAAGTGTTTTGATGTTGGGGACTCGGTTTCTCGTATATTATCAGCAAGAGACGATTTCAATCCCAATTTAGATCTTTTTGCCATATTCTTGGATACATATAACGATCATCAGAATGGATTCTTCTTTGGTTTAACTAGTGTGGGCGTTCAGCTAGATGCTAAAATCTTCAACGGTGATTTTAACGACCTTTTAAATCTTGTTTGGAACAGTAAAACCGTGATTAAAGAAAATGGCTGGTTTGCTGAAATTAAGATCCCATACTCTGCGGTTAGATTTCCAAAGGCGAACATTCAAAACTGGAACATTAATTTTGGGAGAGCGATAAGCCGATATCGAGAGGAAAACACATGGCACCCTGTAAACCCCGATCTAGAAAACTATCTCCTTGAAAGTGGAAAAGTAAACGGAATAAAAGGGATTGAGCCTCCTTTAAGACTTGCACTAATTCCATACTTATCTGGATATGTCAATCACTCCAAGGAAAATGGAACAAGCACATCATATAATGGAGGTATGGATATCAAGTATGGAATAAACGAGGCCTTTACGTTAGATGTTACTTTAGTTCCTGATTTTGGACAAGTTGTATTTGATAGTCAGGTTCTTAATCTGAGTCCTTTTGAAATCCAATTTAATGAAAACAGGCAGTTTTTTACCGAGGGAACTGAATTATTCACCAAATCAGGTCTATTTTACAGCCGAAGAATAGGTATCCAAGCTCCTGGAGCTGTTTTGAATAATGAATTGAATGAAAATGAAGAACTCCAAAGTCTTCCTAGTGTTCCAAAACTTTATAATGCAAGTAAGGTTTCAGGTCGACTTAAGAACGGGCTTGGAATAGGCGTTTTCAATGGAATTACGGCGGCACAGCAGGGAACAGCGTTGAATACATTAGATGGGGAAGAAAGAGAAGTTACAGTTTCTCCTTTGACAAATTATAATGTTATTGTACTAGATCAAAACTTAAAAAATAACAGCTTTGTTACTTTAACCAATACAAGTGTTTGGAGGCAAGGCAGCTTTTATGACGCAAATGTTACTGGTGTAAATGCACAGCTGAATTCGAATAACAACAATTATTTTATTGAAGGACAGGCTGTTTTATCAGCTATTTTCAATCAATCAAATACCTCCTTAGGTCATTCTTGGGGTATTGAAGCAGGAAAGCAAAGAGGAGCTTTCGCTTTCAGCATGGAATATTATGAAGAATCAGATACCTACAATCCGAATGATCTTGGTTTTCTTCAAGCAAATAATAGTCGTGTTTCCGAAATAAATATGGCTTACAGGAATTTCAAACCCAACTTTTGGAATCTCAATAAATTTATAAGCAATGTGTCTGTCTCCCATGAACGGTTGTATGAACAGAACTTGTACGGCGCAACGTTTTGGGAAATGCGTACGATAATGGTCAACAAATCTTTTAATGCCGGAGGGGTCATGTTTAATGGTTCTATGACTGAAAGTAATGACTATTTCGAGCCGAGAGTTTGGGGAGAAAAATTCATCCGACCGATTTGGACCTACAACCGTGCCTGGTTTTCCTCAAACTATCAAAAAAGAGTGGCTGTAGATGCCGGTGTCGGCTATGTTGCGGTCGATAGAGATAATTGGTGGGAATGGGATTATGATTTGGAGCTGAGGTTTCGCTTAAATGATCAATTATTCATAACACCAAGTTGGGATCAAGGTTTTCAATTCAATAGTGAGGGATATGCTGTTTCATTTGGAAATCCTGTCGATACGAGCAGTGCCATTATATTTGGAAACAGAAATCGCAAAACATCAACCATGACAATGGGACTTGATTATACCCTTACGAATCGAATCGGACTCACATTTAGATTGAGACATTATAACTCTAAGATATCATATAACTTCTTTAATGAGCTTCTAAGTAATGGAAGGCTGTCTAAGCTCGAAAACTATTCTGGATTAGATGAAAATGGAATCTCAGTATATGATATTAATTACAATGCTTTTACAATTGACATGGTATTTAGATGGGTGTTCCTTCCCGGTAGTGAACTAAATTTAGTGTGGAAAAACTCAATTTTTACATCAGATACAGAAGTAAGTGAAAACTATTGGAATACGTTAAATAATACCTTAAAAAACGGCCCAACAAATAGCTTTTCTCTTAAGTTAATTTATTGGCTAGACACACTTTCTTTAAAAAAGAAATCTATTTAAAACATTTAAAATAATCGAAAGGCTCTTTGCACTGATTACATTGATAATGCGCCTTGCATGCCGTACTGCCGAAGTGACTAACCATTTTAGTATCTCCTGATTCACATCTCGGACACGGAACAGCAACTGGCTCTGCAAACAATAACGATTTGTCGGGTTCATTTTGCGGTGGGGCTATGCCATAATCTTTTAGCTTTTTTTTACCCTTTTCAGACATCCAATCTGTAGTCCAAGCGGGGGATATTACTGTATTGATTTTGAAATTTAATATTCCGTTTTCTTTAAACTTTGTTTGTATATCTTCTTCAATGGTTTGCATTGCAGGACATCCAATATAAGTTGGCGTGATTGTCACATGAACGACCTTGCTTTTTTCTTCTACAGATCTGATTATTCCCAAATCGACAACGGTAAGAACAGGTACTTCTGGGTCAAATACCTCTTCCAGCAAGCTCCAGATATGATTCATTGGATTTACCATTCCATATTCGGGTAGGTTCGTTGCATGTATTGTAAATCTGCCAACAAATACCCCATATGTTCAGAATGTCTTCCTTGGCGACCTCCTTCAAACTTCCAATTGTTTTCAGGAATAGAAATGCCTGCCATTGTAAACACATCCTTTACCGTCTTCTCCCATTCTAATTTAACTGCACTTAATTCAGGGACAATCTTACTTTTCTGTAACAAAAGATCCGATTCGTCCTCAAAAAATAATTCATGTGAATACCTATATAAAGTGCTCAAGGATTCCTGAATTTTAATATGGGATTCATCCGTACCATCTCCCAATCTAATCACCCATTCAGAAGAGTGTTTTAAATGATACTTGGTTTCTTTTAACGCTTTTTCTGCTATAGAAGCAAGATCTTGATCTGATGAATACTGTAATTTTTCTAATAAAGGTTTTCGAAAAGCATCAAACAAAAACTGACGCATAATCGTATCTCCAAAATGGCCATTAGGTTGCTCCAGCATCAGAACATTCACATACTCTTTTTCTAGTCGTAGAAAAGCAAGGTCGTCATTGGATTTTTTTTCACCACCCAAAGTTCCTGCATAATCTAAAAGCAACGTTGCCTGCCCTATTAAATCGAGGGAAATATTTGTTAAAGCGATATCTTCTTCAAGTATTGGACCATGTCCACATAATTCGGCTAAGCGTTGGCCTAAAATCAAACTGTCATCTCCCAACCGAAGAACGTAATTGTATAATGCCTCTTGTTTTGTCATAATTACATGTGTGAAATTCCATCAGGAACGTCATAAAACGTCGGATGTCTGTATACTTTTGAAGCTGCTGGATCAAATAGTGATTCTTCATCTGAAGGATCAGAAGCGGAAATTAAATTTGAAGGAACCACCCAAATCGAAATCCCTTCCATTCTTCTGGTGTAAACGTCTCTTGCATTTTCGATTGCCATTGTCGAATCTGAAGCTCTCAGACTCCCAACATGTTTGTGGTTGAGGCCTTGCTTGCTTCTAATAAAAACCTCCCAAAGAGGCCAATCTTTTTTATCTTTTATCATATTATGCTGATTTTTTTGCGGCTCTTTTATTGGCAAATGCCATTGCCGCCTCAACTACCCATTTACCATCTTCTTTGGCTTTTCTTCGAGCGTCAACCCTTTCTTTATTACACGGTCCATTCCCTCCTACTACTTGCCAGAATTCATCCCAGTTTATCGCACCATAAGTATATGACTTTGTAGATTCATTCCATTTTAAGTCTTTGTCTGGTATTGTTAAACCAATCATTTCAGCCTGAGGAACGGTAATATCAACAAACTGCTGTCTTAGCTCATCATTTGTATGGCGTTTTATTTTCCATTTCATCGATTGGGCTGTGTGCTTTGAATCGGCATCACTTGGACCAAACATCATTAATGCTGGCCACCAAAATCGATTTAGTGCATCTTGAGCCATTTCTTTTTGTTCAATCGTGCCTGAAGCCAACTTAGTCATGATTTCGAAACCTTGTCTCTGGTGGAAAGATTCTTCTTTACAAACACGAACCATTGCTCGCGCGTATGGACCATATGAGCATCTGCAAAGCGGAACTTGGTTCATTATTGCTGCGCCATCTACCAACCAACCAATAGCACCCATATCTGCCCAAGACAGTGTTGGGTAATTGAATATTGAGGAATATTTTGCCTTTCCAGAATGCAGGTCGTCAATCGTTTCTTCTCTATCCGCCCCAAGGGTTTCAGTTGCACAGTATAAATACAAACCGTGGCCAGCCTCATCTTGAACTTTGGCAAGTAATACGGCTTTTCTTCTCAAGTTTGGGGCTCTTGTGATCCAATTTCCTTCTGGAAGCATGCCGACAACCTCCGAATGCGCATGTTGTGATATTTGCCTAATTAATGTTGCTCTGTAGTTATCTGGCATCCAATCATTAGGTTCAATCTTGATGTCTTCATCAATTTTCTTTTGAAAATTTTCTTCTAAGCTTTTGATATCTATGTTCTTCATGAATAAAGAATTTACTAAACAAATATAAGTATAAACTACACCAACTAAAACAAATCTAATTGAACAATGTTTTACACCACTTGTAATCAGAATAAGATTGACTAATTTTAGCACCTAAATGGAAATGCATATTTATGAGTTCTGATTTTTACAAACTAACAGTAGAAGAAGTAGTTAAAGAAACTGAGGATTGCGTCTCGTTGTCATTTAGTGTCCCTGATGAATTGAAAGATAAATTTTCTTTTAGCTCAGGTCAATATTTAACGCTTAAAAAAGAAATCAATGGTGAAGAGTTGAGAAGATCATATTCGCTATGCTCCGAACCATCCTCTGGAATTCACAAAGTAGCTATTAAGCAAGTCGAAAAAGGAAAGTTTTCAACGTATGCGAATCTTTCCATTAAAAAAGGAGATTCAATTGAAAGTTTTCCTCCTGCTGGAAATTTTAAACACATTCCAGCTCAGAAAGCAGAGAAAAACTATGTGCTTTTTGCCGCTGGTAGTGGAATTACTCCGATACTTTCCATTCTTAAAAGTATTTTGCTTCATGAAGAAAATAGCAGTGTAAATTTGTTTTACGGAAATAAAGGGTTTAGTTCCGTGATCTTTAGAGAGGAAATAGAAGCACTAAAAAACAAATACATTAATCGCTTTAGTGTCACCCATATTTTTTCAAAAGAAAATTTAGGGAATGCGATTCAAAAAGGAAGAATTGATAAGAATAAATGTGAAGAATTGTATGATGCATTCTTGAAAGACATTGAAATTGATGACATCTATATTTGCGGCCCTGAAGAGATGACTTTATCCATTCGTGAAGAATCACTAAACAGAGGTGTTCCCAAATCCAGTATACACCTTGAACTTTTTGGAACTTCAATTAAGAAAGAAAAAACTGACCTTGTAAAAAACACAACCTCGTTTGATAGTGTTATAGAATTAAAATTGGATGGGGATGAATTTGAGTTTCCATTAAATACGGGGGGAGAAAACATTTTAGATGCCGCGCAAAAAACGGGCATAGATCTTCCATTTGCTTGTAAAGGCGGTGTTTGCTGTACATGCAAAGCAAAAGTACTGGAAGGAAAAGTGAATATGGATGTGAACTATGGATTAGAACAAGATGAGATTGACGATGGTTATGTACTCACCTGCCAGGCGCATCCTACCACTGAAAAAGTAATAATATCATTTGACGATTAAATTATGGGACTATTCAATCTTTTCGGAAAAAAAGAAAAACAAGGATTAAAGGGGTACTTTTCACTTCAAATCTCGAACATTGAAAAATTAAATTCAAAAGCGGTAAGGGTCGAGTTTGACGTTCCTTCTTCATTAGAAACAACCTTTAAATTCGAACCCGGTCAATATGTAAATATTGCATTAACAATTAATGGAGAAGAGCAGCGCAGATCTTATTCTATTTGCAGCCACCCGAACGACCCAATAAGTATTGCAATCAAAAGAGTAGAAAATGGAATCGTATCCAATTGGTTCAATGACCTAACGGATTTTAAAGAACCTATTTTGGTTTCTGCACCAACGGGTAATTTCGTTCTTCCCCAAAAAGCCAAAAGCTTCGTTGCGATCGCAGCAGGTAGTGGAATCACTCCCATGATGTCCATTCTTAAAGCCAAAGCTCAAGAAAGTGACGCCACACTTATTTATGGGAACAAAACCAAAGATGAAGCTATTTTTCTTGAAGAGATTAAAAAATTACCACTCAAATCTGCCACCCACTTTTTTAGTAGAGAAAAGGTTGAGGGCATGAATGAAGGCAGAATTGACAAAAATACCTTCACCAGCCTAATCAAAGAAAATATTGAAATTCTTAAAAATGATTGTTTCTTAATTTGTGGTCCGGAAGAAATGATCCTTTCATGCAAAGAGACACTCAACTTTTTTGGCCTTTCTGATGAAAAGATTCTTTTCGAACTTTTCACAACTCCTTTAAAAGCAGAAGAACCAAAAGCTGAAAAATTCAATGGCATATCCGACGTAACTGTAATGATTGATGATGATGAGGCTTCATTCGAACTCTCTGGAACAGGCAGTTCAATTCTCGATGCAGTCGAAAACGAAGGGTTAGATGCCCCTTACTCCTGCCGTGGAGGTGTTTGCTCTTCTTGTAAAGCGAAGGTTTTGGAAGGTAGTGCTTCAATGGATTTAAATTATTCTCTGACGGATGAAGAAGTAAAAGAAGGCTACATTTTAACTTGTCAGGCTCACCCTTCAAGTGAAACGCTCAAAATTTCTTATGATGAGTAGAAAAATCGTAGTTATTGGCGCAAGCACAGGTATTGGTAATGCTTTGGTTCATGTGGCAGCCAAAAAAAAGGATTGTAAAATCATCGCATTTGCACGTAATACGGAATTGATGGAGGAATCATTTAGATCGCTGAGTAACGTGACCTGTCATTACTTGGACCTCGAAAACATTAATACCGATGAATTTACATCAAAACTAAATCAATTCGGACCCATAGACATTTTAATCAACAACGCAGGCTTCCTTGTAAACAAACCTTTTGAAGAGCTTTTCAAAAATGATCTAATTAAATCATTTCAAGTAAATACCATCGGTATTATGGAAGTTACTAGGTTGTCTATCCCCTATCTGAATAAAATAAATTCTCACATTGTAAACATTAGCTCCATGGGTGGATTTCAAGGATCAGCAAAGTTTCCGGGTCTCACCGCTTATTCAAGCGCGAAGGCAGCCTTATGTGCTTTTACAGAGGTGTTTGCCGAAGAATATAAAGACTCTACAATTAAAATGAATTGTTTGTGTTTAGGTGCTGTCCAAACTAAAATGCTTGAAAAGGCATTCCCGGGATTCAAGGCGGAACTATCACCTGTAGAAATGGGATCTTTTATTTTTGACTTTGCGTGTAAACAAGCAAGATTTTTAAATGGAAAGATTATCCCTGTTTCATTGAGTACCCCTTAATTTATTTTTCGATTATTTTGTTGTATCTTAGATTGCAATTCAATAAAAATGAGACTCCTTTATCT
>DAIPZI010000004.1:0-20975 GCA_036782275.1 Crocinitomicaceae bacterium | reverse complement strand
GACTTATTCTGCTAATTTCCCAACAGCTTCATTGTGTTTTTTCACAATATCGTCTATCGCATCTTGAGATTTTTTGATACCCTCGTTAAATTTTTTCTTCGCATCACCTTCTAGCATGCTTGAAATATCTGAATTGGCTTGTTTTATACCCCAATTTTTCCAATACCAATCATCCGCTTTCTCACTCTTCTCCTTTTCGTAATCATACTCAGCATTTCTATAGTCTTCCAATGCTCCTTTTGCATCATCGTCTTTAGCTGCTTTCTCTATAAGTTTGTCTTCCTTACCCTCATAGTCTTTAAGCATTTCTTTTTTGTCTTCTGCCCAAGATTTTTCAATCTCTAAAAGAGCATCATAATGCCCTTGAGCATCTTCTTTCATGTCATCATAACCTGATATAACATCTTCTTGATCAGTAGTATAACCACTTCCACCACATGAAGCCAATAATGACCCCGCAAATAATAATACAAATAATTTTTTCATAACTTTTTTTTAAATAATTCGATGCAAAGGTATGACATTGAGAACGAATTTCATAAAAAAAGAGAATGTTTATTTGCGTTATGTGTAAAGAAAACGCAGAAAAAATTACTTAAACCCTTTTTTTTGAGTTGTTCAGTATTTTTTGCCAAATCCTTATAAAACGAACATTCTTGTCCGTTTGTGAATCTTTTGTATGTGATCCCAAATTTTCTATAGTGCTCATTCACCACATTTTTTTCAAAGAGAGGATCTATTTTCTTTTTATCATCACTCAATTCATTTAATTCTTCTCTAGTTTTGTTGCCAAATACACTTAGGAGGTTGACAGAGATGGGTTCAAAGGTTTCAGCATAATCACATGCATCTTTGATTTTTTCAAAATCGATATATTGTGCATTCTTTTACTTCATTTATTTCCGAGCTAACTCAATTTTACACGAGAGAATCTCCAGTCATTTCTTTTGGTGCTTTAATTCCAAATAATGACAGAATTGTTGGAGCAATATCCCCAAGAACACCGTCTCTTACTTTTTTTAATGAGGAGTTTGAAACTAAAATGCATGGCACAGGATTGAGGCTATGCGCGGTATTTGGAGTTCCATCAGCATTAATAGCTAAGTCCGCATTGCCATGATCAGCGATAATAATAAAAACATAATCTTTATCAAGTCCTTTTTTTACAATTTGTTCGAGGCACCCATCAACGGTCTCTACTGCATTGATAATCGCATTAAAGACTCCCGTATGTCCAACCATATCTGGATTGGCGAAGTTCAGACAAAGGAAATCAGGTGAGTTTTTCGAAATGTCATTAAGAACGTTTTGAGTGACAGAATGAGCGCTCATTTCGGGCTGTAAATCATAGGTAGCCACTTTGGGAGAATTCACTAGAATCCTTTGTTCTCCCGTAAAGGGTTTCTCCCTCCCTCCATTAAAAAAGAAGGTTACGTGAGGGTATTTTTCTGTTTCTGCAATTCTCAATTGGGTTTTACCATGAGATGACAAGACCTCTCCCAATGTATTCGTGAGGTTTTCTTTGTCAAAAATTACTTCTAGACCCTCGAAGGATTCATCGTATCGGGTCATGCAATAAAAATTGAGATTTAGCTTCTTCATTTCGAATTCTGGAAAATCTCTTTGTGTCAAAGCACTTGTGATTTCCCGGGGTCGATCCGAGCGGAAATTAAAAAATATGACGGTATCCCCATTCTCAATCAATCCATCCTCATCAATCAGAGCAGGCTCAATGAATTCATCTGAAACCCCGTTTTTGTAAGACGATTGAATGGCATCGGCAGCAGTGCTGAACGCTGAGCCAATGCCTTTGGTCATTAAATCATAGGCTTTTTTAATTCGCTCCCATCTTTGGTCTCGATCCATCGCATAATAGCGTCCAATAACACTTGCTATTTTGATGTTATTTCGGTCGGAAACCTCCTGAAGCCTCTCTATAAAGGATAAGCCGCTTTTGGGGTCACAATCTCTTCCGTCGGTAAAGGCATGAACGAATACATTATTCATGTTTAGTGAATTTGACAGCTCGCAAAGGGCATGTAAATGCTCTTGGCTACTGTGCACGCCACCATTGGAGACGAGTCCAATCAAATGTGTTTTTTTGTCATTTTTTTTGGCTTTTTCAAAGGCCTCCATCAGCTTTGGACTTTTTCTAAAATCTCCACTCTCAATAGCATTATTAATTCTACTGAGCTCTTGATAAACAATTCTGCCTGCGCCAATATTTAGGTGGCCCACTTCTGAATTTCCCATTTGACCTTCTGGAAGACCAACGCTTTCCCCAAAGGTCTTTAGCTTGGAATTCGGGTAATTATTGATGAGCGAATCAAAAAAAGGTGTTTGTGCCTCGTGAATCGCATCCGAATGATCTGCCCGACCAATGCCCCAACCATCAAGAATTATTAAACCTACTTTCTCATTCATATGGTAAACGTATTGTAAATATTGATCCGCATGGCGTATTTTTCGTGTAAGTGATATCTCCCCTGTGCAATTGAATAAAATGGTTGGCTATGTACAGGCCAAGTCCACTTCCTTTTTTCAGGCGTGTTTCTTCATTTCCGACTCGGTAAAATTTATCAAAAATGAACTTTTTCTCATTGTCATCAATCCCGGGTCCTTGATCAAGTATTGATATTTTTAGGTCATCAGACCCTTTTTCAACATTGAGAATTATATTGGTGGAGCCTGCATATTTTATCGCATTTTCAAGAATGTTAATAATACTTGTTTCTATCATGAATACATCAGCAGCTATATTAATTTGATGAGGACAATTTAAACTCACTAGGTTATCCTCCTGTCTTTTGTTTGAGTTGTTTACGATTTTTTCTAATAAAGCGTTAATATTTATTGGTTTTTTAT
The DNA here is from genome assembly GCA_036782275.1 of Crocinitomicaceae bacterium. Lineage (GTDB taxonomy): Bacteria > Bacteroidota > Bacteroidia > Flavobacteriales_D > Crocinitomicaceae > UBA952. The sequence goes on along the minus strand of DAIPZI010000004.1, from coordinate 18,110 downwards.
CTGCAATTAACCCTTTGTTTTCAATGCTTGAAGCCTGAATGATGTTGTCTATTAAGATTTTTAAACGTTCATTTTCTGAGATCGCTTTTTCAATGAGCGTTTGCGTTTGCTCCTTACTGAGATCTCTTTTTGAAAGTGTTTGTAGAGCAAGCTGTATGGATGTTAGAGGTGTTTTAAGTTCATGAGTAACCGAAAGCAAAAAGTTGTTTTGATTTTGCGAGAGTTCAATTTCTCTTTTTATCGCTTTTTGAATTTGCCAGAAACCAGCCAAAAGAATCATGATAAAAACACCACCTTCTCCGAGGATCATAAAAACTCTTCTAGAGCTTTGCGTGTTTGAGGAGTCTACAAGCGCACCCAGATTAATAATTTGATAGCCCCACCAAATAAATTGCAATACGACATAAATGCCTAAGAGATAAATAAGAATGTTCGACTTTTTCGTCATTAAGCGAGTGTTTTGAATTTGAGGTTCTTTTCTTTAATAATACGAATAACTTCGGGTAAACATTTTTTTAAGTGTCCCGCAGATTTTGAGTTACTATGAAAAAGCAAGATGTCTCCGCCCCGAATGAGCTCGGCTTTTTTTACAATTGATTCCGGACTTACGTTTTGATTATAATCCTGTGAATTCCATGTCCACATGATGATTTTTTTACCTTCTTGTTTTAAGGTAATACTTTGACTTTTTGTTAATCGTCCGTAGGGAGGTCTGAAAAGGGGAGAGTTCATAAGGGCGTCTGTTTTATGAACAGAAGAAATGTAAGTATCCGTGCTTGTTTTACTTCCTTTTTCGTGATTGTATGTATGATTTCCAATCGCATGACCTCTTATCACAATGTCATTATAAAGCTTTGGATGTTTTTCTATCTGACTCCCCAAACAAAAAAAGGTTGATGGCACTTTTTCTTTACTTAATAAATCTAAAATCCAAGGCGTACTCCCTTCGTCAGGGCCATCATCAAAAGTAAAATAAACACAATTTAAATCGTCACCTTTCCATTGACGTTGCCCAAAAAGAGTTTGAATCAAAGATGGAACACGGAAAAGAAACATGCGTTTTATTTTGACTTCATACTATAATCATATTCCAACAACATGTTATTCATTTGACCATTTAGCATGTTCAACATGTTCTCATACGAATCTTCAAGCTCGACCTCCGACAATGCAGAATTAATCTTAGGGAGAACAATGGAATAAACATAATTAATCATTTCTGTGATTTCTTTTAAATTTTTCCCTTGAGGGTTAAACTTTTCATCGGACGCTATTCGATACATTCTAAAACAGGCGTCTGTTGCAGCAAACAGGTCATCAATATTACTGCTACTAAAGCCTGGTGTTACTGCAAATAAAGCATCGCTGTTTTCAAAATATTTAAAAACACTTTGGTAATTTTTTAATAGTTTTTTACCGAGAATTGTCGCTTTTTCAGCCTCCCCTAGCATGTAATACAGCTGAACATATTCATGCAAATTCCCACTTGTTCGTGCCGCATATTTATCATTTTGAGCGCGATTAATATCGAGAGATGTGATATAATCAAATCCAGAAATTTCTCCAAAATCCAATACAGTTTCCGGAGGCATAACTTTAAGTGATTTGTCTAAAGCTTGCACACCTCTTTTTTTATCTCCGAGGTAATATAATTGTTCAGCGAGAAGCAAAAAGTCCTGTCGATAATGAACAGTGTGTCTTCTTGCGTAGTAATCTGTCAGAACTGAGGGATCAGACATATTGCCAAATTCATATGTCTTCATTAGCTTTTCAAACATTTTATCAACGTTGAAATACTTGCTTTTTTGATTCGAAATTAAAAGCCCAAGCGAATCAGATTTTTGAACGAGGAGATTCAAATTCTCTTCAACTAAACTTTCATCTGTTGGGTTAGAAGTGTCATTCAGAATGGTATTTATTTGATTTTCTAAACGCATTTTTTCTTGATAGTTTTTGTTCAAATCAGCAACGTTATTAGAAATGCTTGGGTTCAATTCATAAGCAACTCCAACTTGCTTAAGGCACCCCTCTGATAGCAGTCTTGTTGCTAAAGATGAACCTCTGTTACTTGAGAAATAGATGCCTCTTTTCCAGTCGAAATTGGCCATAACATCCAGCATCATGATTTCTTCACGAGTTATCGCTGGAAGACCTTCATAATTTAAAGTAATGGACTCAGGACAAGAATCACTGGCTTCAATAATCCCTGCCTTAATTGCATTTGCTCTATTTATCTTAAGGTTAAAATTACTCGTCGGGAAGATATTGACTTCATTTCCATTAGACATTTTTGTTACCCCTTTATTGTCGTGCATGTATTTCATCGCAGCCGTTAAATCTGCAGAGTCCCATGATTTTTCGTAATTCTCGAACAGTGCACTTATCTGTTGGACAAGGGATACAACAGTATTATATTGAGTTTTGTCATCGATGCTTTTGAGATTTGACTCGAGTATTGGATAGATGCGTTTGAAAAGGGTATATTTCAAAATCAAATTATCGGTAAAGTCTTTTTTAGCGTCATAAGAAAGTAAAGAATTCAATTTCTCTAGACTTTTTTTAGATTTCGGAAGTGTTAGAATAATTTCAGAGAACAGATTCTTTAATCCTTGTTCGAAAGGTCCGAAACTCGCCCTGGCTTTTTCGGTATTATTACCTTCTTGTAGTCTTAAATTGATGAGGTCTCTGAGTTGGTTTCCACTAATTGAAGAGCCTAAAATAATATTGCTTAGGTCTAAAAAGTACATTTGATCTGTATTTCCCCCGTACATTAGAATCTGATCTTCCGTAAATTTGATGGGAAGTGGGTCTGACTCGTATGCTTTCATTTTCATTTGATTGGTGTACCAATCTGTCCCCATTAGCGATAAATTACATACTCGAACGTCCGTTCTATATCCTTCTACCTCTTGTATGTACCACAATGGGAATGTGTCATTATCTCCATTTGTAAAAATGATTCCATTTTTTTCGCAAGAAGCCAAATAATTTTTCGCTAAATCTCGGGCAGTAGTTTTTCCACTTCTGTTATGGTCATCCCATCCTTCAGTCGCTAAAATTAAGGGTGCGGCAAGACCTAAAACACCTGCAACACCAATGCGTATATTGGCATTTTGCATTTTTAATTTTGATTTTAACAAATCTATAATCGCATAAACTCCAAAGCTAATCCACATCGCAAAGAAGTAAAAGGACCCAGCATAGGCATAGTCTCTTTCTCTAGGCTCTAATGGCTTTTGATTCAAATAAACGACAATTGCAATACCCGTAAAAATAAAGGCAAGCGTAAGAACAAAGGCATCTTTTGGTGCTTTTAAATAGTGATAAATTAATCCGATTAATGCGAAAATTAGTGGGATGAAATAATATTTATTATTTGATTTGTTTTCGCTAGTGTAAAAAGGTGAAAACTCTTGACTTCCTAGTCGACTTTCATCAATAAAATTAAATCCGGAGATCCAGTTGCCTCGCATATTGTCTCCATGTCCTTGAATGTCATTTTGTCTACCCGAAAAATTCCACATGAAATACCTAAAATACATCCAGTTAAGTTGATAGTCCCAAAAGTATCTGAGGTTTTCCTTTGTTGTAGGGAGCCTGTATGAAATTTGTTTGGGGTTGGTCTCACTTTCAGGCTTTGACCTGTCAAAGCCTGCATTATCCTCTTTGATACCAAACTCCGTTCCTTCATCTAAATCAGGGTCATAGCCTGACCAGTACTTGTATCCTCGTACTTTTCGTTTGTTCCCTGGGTTATTGGGAGGCAAATACATACGAGGAAAAAAGGTGGTTTGTTCATACGTTGGAGTAGCATTTTTTCTGATAGCTGAATTGGTCTCAAAGTACTTCTCTTTTATTTCAACACTTGCTGGAATATTGTTGTTATATTCTTTAAGAGCCCATTTTTTGGCATCTTCCTCTTTGACGAAACCTCTGAGATCTGTATCCTCATCAACAACAACCCAACGCCTTAGGTGGTAGGCGGAAATGTCTTCAAATTGATCTCTTGGGTTTTCTTTCGAGTTCCAATAGGGGCCTGAAAAAATAGGCGCACTTCCATATTGCTCCCTTTTAAGGTATGAATGGAGCGTGACCAAATTTTCAGGGTCATTTTCATCTAAGGGCGTATTTGCGTTAGATCGAATAACAATCACTGCAAAAGAGCCGTAACCAATTAATAAAAACACAAGTCCCATTAACGCGTTGGATAACAAGTGCATGTTGTTTTGTCGTGCATATCGAACACCGAAAATGCAAAACGCAATGAGTAGCGCGAAAAAGAACAGAGACCCTGAGTAAAAAGGAAGTCCCATGGAATTGACAAAAGCAGTCTCAAAACTTGACGCCATTGAAATTGTACCTGGAATGACTCCTTCTTGAATAAATCCGAGGATCACAATAGACAAAATGCCTGCAATAAAAAAGCCGTTCCTTGTTGTTTCCTTTACCCTAAAATAAATAACATAACCAATCGCTGGAATAACAAGAATTCCTAATAGGTGAACTCCAATGGCTAAACCAAGAAGAAACATAATTAACAATAACCATCTGTTCGGCGTGGCATTTGAAGAAAGACGATTTGCTTGTAGCTCAGCCATCTCCTCATCCCATTTCAGAATGGCCCAGAAAATAACTGCGGTAAACAAAGAGGCCATGGCGTAAACCTCTCCTTCAACAGCAGAAAACCAGAATGAGTCTGTAAAGGTGTAGGCAAGAGCTCCTATTGATGCAGACACAAAAATCCCGATTTGATCGTGCTGTTCAAGCTCTTTTTTACCTTGTAGTATTAACTTCTTTAGCAGAAGAGTAATCGACCAAAACATAAAAAGAATGGTAAAAGAGCTCGATAGGGCAGAAAGAGAATTAATATAAAATGCTACGTTTTCAGGTGCAGCGAAAAAAGAAAACACCCGTCCTAAGATCATGTATAACGGTGCGCCGGGAGGGTGACCTACTTCGAGTTTATAGGCTGCTGTGATGTACTCTCCACAATCCCACAAACTTGCGGTATCTTCTATGGTAAGCATATAAACAAGGGTAGCTATTGCGAAAATTGCCCACCCATTTATTTTGTTGATGAAATTGTAATTCATTTTCATTTTAATTCGTTAAATAGTTTGCGAATTTACGAATATTAGCGTTGGGATAAAAGATTTAGACGACCCAAAAGTTTTAGGGTGAAATAATAAATTTTTTATTTCAGGAATGAATTATGAAATTAAGTTATTAAATTTGCAGGCTTGATTATACATTTTAATCATTTTTGACCCATGGTGTAACTGGCAACACATCTGGTTTTGGTCCAGAAGAGTCTAGGTTCGAGCCCTAGTGGGTCAACATGTACTAAAGAGTGAATGCAGGGGCATTCACTCTTTTTTTTAACCCTGAATTATGAGTGAAAACACAAAAAACGAAATCGAATCCTTAGGTGAATTTGGTTTGATTGATGAATTAACGGGAGATTTTGAAATAAATAAAGATTCTAGTATTAAGGGGATTGGTGACGATTGTGCAGTAATTTCAAGTGACGAGAATTCTTGTAAATTGCTTTCTGCGGATATGTTGGTTGAGGGGGTACATTTCAATCTGTCTTATATGCCTTTAAAGTCATTAGGATTTAAAGCGGTTTCTGTAAATGTTTCTGATGTGTATGCCATGAACGGAAAGCCGGAACAAATTACGGTTTCCCTTGGCATATCAAGTAAGTTCCCCGTAGAAGCTCTAAAAGAACTTTATGCAGGAATAAAGGCTGCTTGTGAGTTTTATTCTGTAGATCTCATTGGTGGTGACACTACCTCTTCCTATTCAGGACTTATTATATCTCTATCTGTACTCGGAGTTGCGGATAAAACGAATGTTACCTATCGGTCAGGGGCTAAGGAAAATGATCTGCTAATTGTTTCTGGTGATTTAGGTTCCTCGTATTTAGGACTACAAATTCTGGAACGAGAAAAGGGTGTTTTTAATGCAAACCCGAACATACAACCTAAGCTTGATGGGTATGACGAAATAATAAAAAAACAGCTGCAACCTATTGCAAGAAGAGATGTTATTTCGATGTTTCAAGAATTATCTTTTAAGCCAACATCCATGATTGATATATCTGATGGCTTGGCCTCGGAGGTTCTACACCTTGCCAAGTCAAGTGATTGTAGTTTTTCAATATACTCTGATAAATTACCCATCTCGGAGAAAAGTATTTTGACATCAGAAGAGCTAGGTTTGGACCCTTATGTATGTGCTTTAAATGGAGGAGAGGATTACGAACTGTTGTTTACTGCGGATCAAAAAGATTTCGAAAAATTTAAGAACAATCCGAATTTCTCCATTATTGGCTTTGCTTCTGACAGGTCTAATGGGAATTTATTAATTGATAAAAACGACAGTGCTGTAACCTTAAACGCACAGGGCTGGAGACATTTTTAATCTATTCTCGGAAGATTCACCAGCTCTTCATGAATGATAGAAATCACAAACTCTCCGAAGATTTGTCTTACAATTTTTTCAGCCTCTATTTTGCTTCTGTAATCCCCAACCTTTAAGTTGAAATGCGGGTTTTCAAAGGTCATGTAAGTGTCTGTTAGCGGATATAATTTGAGAAATTTATCACGGGCACGGTCGGCTATATCTTTATCAGAATCAAAACAAATTTGTATTCGATAGCCCTGAATTTGATCTATCCTTTTTTCGACCTCAACCAGCTGGTTGATTCTTTCATCATTATGTATTTCGACAATACCTAAATCTTGGTTTTGCTGTGCAAAAGACACACAACAAAGAAATAAAAAACAGGTCAAAATAGATTTTTTATGCATGATAACTAATGAATGAAGGAATCGAGTCGTTATTACTATTACGAAATTATATAAAATAGTTTCATTTTCGTCAAAATGCTTATTTAGAATCGTTTTAAATTAATATTTATGAGATTCTTTTTGTCATAAAAGTGTCATGTAAACAAGGAATCTTCATAATTTTGCAGACGTTAAAATGTATGTACACGGTTTAAATTTTGACCAATTTAGTTTACGTTTCATGAAAATAACTAATACACAACGGGTTAAGAGAATGAGTTCGGTCCTTACTGGTCTTCTCTTGTTAGCGTTTATTTCGTTATCCCCATCATATCATTCACAAGGTGAGGCCTTATTTAAGGCAAAATGTGCTACTTGTCACGCTGTTTTTCAAAATGGTACAGGTCCAAAGCTATATGGGGCTGTTGAGCGCTGGGAAGCAGAAGGTGAAGGCGAACTTATTTACGAATGGGTTAGAAATAACGCAAAACTAAGAGAAAGCGGCAAGTCGAAAAGAGCAGCTTCTGTTTTTGCTGAGTATAAAGGAAGTGTAATGACTGTTTTTGCAGATCTTACTGATGAGCAAATAGGATCCATTTTTGAGTGGGTGGATTCACAAGATCCAAACGCTTCCGCTGGAGGAAACGACCAGGCTGGTATTGAAAATGGTGCTTCCGAAGAAGAAGAAGAAGGGATGCCTTGGATTTGGATTATTTTGGGAATCATGTTTGTCATTATAATAATGGCTGTTAGTGGTGTGCGAAGACAATTAAAGATTGCAACAAAAGAAAGCGGCGACGCAACCGATTCATTAACTTATGTCGAAGAATTTAAAACATGGGCATGGAAATACAGATTGTATGTTGGTCTAGTTTCTCTAGTCTTGGTACTATCGTTAGTCGTTGGCTTATTTAAAGTGCTTTATAGTATCAACGTGATGGAAAATTATCAACCATCACAACCTATTGCTTTTCCTCACGATGTTCATGCGGGAATTAATGGGATTGATTGTAAATACTGTCACAATTCAGTGACTAAGTCAAAATCTGCAGGAATTCCATCGGTTAATGTTTGTATGAATTGCCACAAAAAAATTAACGGTGAAGGAAAAGAGTTTAAAGGCGAGATTGACAAAATCTACGCTGCGGCAGGATGGGATCCTAACAGTGGTCCAGCCGGAGAATACACTGGTAAAACGTCTCCGATAGTTTGGAACAAAGTTCACAACTTGCCAGACCATGTTTATTTTAATCACTCACAACATGTTGTCGTTGGTGGTTTAGATTGTAAACAATGTCATGGTGACATGGCTAAAATGAAGGAAACGGCAAAGGTTCAGCCTCATGGAGAATTAAACAAAATTCAAGAAAATATTGACAGTAAGATAGAATTTACAAAACCAACTTTAACAATGGGTTGGTGTATCGAATGTCATGGTCAATCTGGTGTGGATATCGCGGGAAGTGATAATGCATATTATGATGAAATCCATAACAGACTTAAGAAGAATGATTATAGCTTGTTAAACAGCTACAATGATGACGGTAAAGTTACGGTAAAAGAACTTGGAGGATGGGAATGTTCCAAGTGTCATTATTAATTGAGAATTTTCTATTGTAAGCATAAAGAAGTATGGCAAATACGAAAAAATATTGGAAAGGAATAGACGAGTTAAATGAAACGAAGTCCTTTCAGGAATCAAAAGAATCTGAGTTTTCACAATCAAATTCAATTGAGAGCTTTTTAGCTGATGACCAATTAAGTGAGTCATCAACAGGAAGAAGAGATTTTTTGAAATTTCTTGGGTTTTCTGTTGCTGCTGCTACTGTTGCAGCTTGTGAGGCTCCTGTAATTAAAGCAGTGCCTTATGTGATGAAGCCCGAAAACGTAACACCTGGAATGCCAACTTGGTATGCGTCCACCTATTATGATGGTTCGTCTTATGCGAGCATTCTAGTCAAAACAAGAGAGGCACGTCCTATTTTTATAAAAGGAAATAAATATAAAAAAGACGGGAAGCATTTTGGGATTACTAGAGGATCGGTTACTCCCTCAATTATAGCATCCGTTCTTGGTGTTTATGACAGCGAAAGAATAAAAACACCTTTAAAAGGGGGTAAAAAGTCAAGCTGGAGCGCCGTAGATAAAGAAATTTCAAGCGCAATTCAAAATGCAAATAACGTAGCGTTAATTTCAAACACCGTTATTAGTCCATCTACTCTTGCAGCCATTTCAGAACTTGGTTCTTCGGTAAAAGGTGAATTTGAACATATTCAGTACGATGCAATTTCGTATTCAGCAATAAGAAAAGCGAATGAGTTAAATTTTGGAAAGTCATTCATTCCGAGCTACGATTTTTCTAAAGCCAAAACTATTGTAGGGGTTAATGCTGACTTTTTAAGTACGTGGTTAATGCCTACTGAATTTGCCGCTCAATATGGTGAGACTAGAAATCCAGAAAGCGATTCTGGATGGATGTCAAAGCATTTTCAGTTTGAATCAGTGATGAGTGTGACGGGTTCAAATGCTGACTACAGAGCAATGACAAAACCTTCAGAGGAAGAGGCGGTTCTTAAATATATTTTAGCGGGCTTACAAGGCATGAAAGGATCCATTCCATCCAGTCTTAAAAAATCTGCAGATTTGGCTATAAAGTCGCTGCAAGAGAATGGTAAAGAGTCATTAGTTGTTTGTGGAACGAACAATACGGGACTTCAGCAATTGGTTAATAAAATTAATAATCATAATAAAGCAACAGATTGTACAATTGACCTGTATAATGAGCTTTTAATGTTTAAGTCTGAGGAAGCGAAGCTCATGAACTGTGTAAAAGGAATAGAGTCAGGAAAATATGATGTCGTTCTTTTTTATAATTCTAATCCAGTTTATTCATTTCCAAAGGATAGCTTTAAAAAAGCGCTCAAGAGTAAAAAAGTGAAAGTTACGGTTTCTCTTAACTCACATGCAGATGAAACAGGTTCTTTGTGTTCATTCAATTGCCCTGATCATCATGCATTAGAGGCTTGGGCAGATTATCAGCCAAAAACTAATCATTACGCCATTGCGCAGCCCACAATAAGACCTTTGCACGACACGGCGTCTGCATTAGAATCCTTTTTAGTTTGGTCGGGAAAAGCGGTGAGAGGCGGAAAAGATTCGACGGTAGCTTACGATAAAATAAAAGAGACATTTTCTAACATTAGCAGTGCTGATTTTAAAATGGTTATGCACGACAGTTGTGTAGATCTACCACAACCAATGCTAGAGGACAGTATATCATTTAATTCTGCTCAATACGCAGCGATGCCAAAAAAAGCTTCCGGCACGGAAGTGATTACTTATCAGAAGTCAGCTATTGGAGCGGGTATTCATGCGAATAATCCGTGGCTCCACGAACTACCTGATCCAATTACCAAAGTTACTTGGGACAATTACATAACGATGAATCCTGTGGAAATGAGAAAAGCAGGGTATAAAACGACGTATGACCAAGAAAACGGCCTTTCCATGGCTAAGGTGACCGTAAATGGTGTTTCAGTTACATTACCCATTTATCCATTGCCAGGACAAGCTCCAGGAACCGTTGGAATAGCTTTGGGTTACGGTAGAGGTGGTAATGGTGAGAAAATTGGAAAATCCGCATATCAAACAGCCGAATATGGTGGATATGAGGTTTCTCAAAATGGAAAACCAAAATCGATAGGGGCAAATGTTTTCCCTATGCTTTCAACTGATAATAATGAGTTTTATTATTCAAATTCCGGTAAGCTTTCAAAAGTAGACGGTGAATATATAATTGCGGCAACTCAAATTCATCATACAGTGATGGGTCGTCATTCTATTGTTCGAGAAACTACAAAAGAGATTTTTGACAAGAAAGGAAAAGAAGCCTACAACCCAGCACATACCCTACAAACCTTAGACGATGATTTAAATCACGTAGAAAAACCGGTAAGTGAGTTTGATATATGGGATGCACATCCTGTTGAAAATGTAGGCCACCGATGGGGTATGTCAATTGATTTGTCATCTTGTATTGGTTGTTCTAATTGTCTCGTAGCTTGTCAGTCCGAAAACAATGTTCCAGTAGTAGGTAAAGATGAGGTAAGAAGAGGAAGAGAAATGCACTGGTTGAGAATCGATAGATATTTTGCCAGTGACGAAGAGGCTGCGGTAGGAACCAAGAAAAATAAAGCTTCCTTCTCGTATGATCAAGCTGAAATAGCGGCACTAAACCCTAAAGTGGTTCACATGCCAATGATGTGTCAACATTGTAATCATGCGCCATGTGAAACCGTTTGTCCTGTTGCGGCAACGACGCATAGTAATGAAGGGTTGAATCAAATGACATACAACAGATGTATCGGTACAAGATACTGTTCGAACAACTGTCCATACAAAGTAAGGAGGTTCAATTGGTTCAATTACCCATCTTATAAAAAATTCACAGAGATCAATCCTGCACAGGATGACTTAGGAAGAATGGTCTTGAATCCTGATGTAACAGTTAGATCAAGAGGAGTAATGGAGAAATGTTCTTTCTGTGTACAGAGAATACAAGCAACAAAATTAAAATCAAAAATCGACAAAGAGAAAGTTGAAGATGGAGCATTTTCAACGGCTTGTGCAGATGTTTGTCCGACTAACGCAATTGTTGTCGGTGACTGGAACGATGTAAATTCCAAAATCAGAACGAGTTCAGAAAGCGATAGATCATACCAAGCGCTTGAAGAAGTAGGTATTAGACCAAATGTATGGTATAAAGTTAAAGTCCGTAATGAGCAGAACAATCTACTTTCGAAATTACAAGTAGAGAAAAAGTCTCATCATGGATCAAATAATAAACATCATTAAGATAAATCAGTATGCAAAAGGAAGCTGCCATAAGAGAACCACTCATACTAGGACACAAAACCTATCATGATATTACCGAGGATGTATGTAGGCCTATAGAAGATAAAGCACCCAAAATGTGGTATATTCTGTTTGGAATAGCACTTATTGTTGGTCTTTACGGTGTGGGTTGTATTTTATACCTTTTAGGTACCGGAGTCGGTGTCTGGGGTTTAAATAAAACCATTGGATGGGCATGGGATATTACCAACTTTGTATGGTGGGTAGGAATTGGACATGCTGGGACATTGATTTCTGCAGTACTACTATTATTTCGTCAGAAGTGGAGAATGGCTATCAACAGGTCTGCTGAGGCTATGACAATCTTTGCGGTATTCATGGCAGGACTTTTCCCTCTAATACACATGGGAAGACTATGGGTAGGGTATTGGGTACTTCCTATTCCTAATCAGTTTGGTTCTTTGTGGGTAAACTTTAACTCACCACTATTGTGGGATGTATTTGCCATATCAACATATTTGTCGGTTTCATTGGTTTTTTGGTATATCGGTCTTATACCTGATTTTGCCACTATCCGTGACCGCGCGAAAAAACCAGTAGCCAAAAAGATGTACTCTATTCTTTCATTCGGTTGGTCGGGACGCGCAAAGCATTGGAACAGATTTGAATTGGTTTCTCTTGTATTAGCAGGTCTTGCAACTCCATTGGTGTTCTCGGTTCACTCGATTGTATCCTTTGACTTTGCTACGTCAGTAATACCAGGTTGGCACACAACTATTTTCCCTCCGTATTTTGTTGCTGGTGCTGTATTTTCTGGGTTTGCAATGGTTCAAACCTTATTATTGATTATGCGTAAGGCAATGAGCTTAGAAGCTTACATTCATACTAAACACGTTGAATACATGAATATAGTGATAATGGTTACTGGATCTATTGTTGGTACGGCCTACATTACTGAGCTGTTTATTTCTTGGTATTCTGGTGTCGAATATGAAGCATATGCATTTTTGAATAGAGCAACAGGACCTTATTGGTGGGCCTATTTTGCTATGATGACATGTAATGTGATTTCACCTCAGCTGATGTGGTTTAGAAAATTAAGAAGAAGTCTATTGTTTACATTCTTTATTTCCATTGTAGTAAATATTGGAATGTGGTTTGAGAGATATGTAATTATCATGACTTCGCTTCATCGTGATTATTTACCATCTTCTTGGAGTATGCATTATCCAAGTCCAATTGATATAGGTGTTTACATCGGTACGATTGGTTTGTTCTTTACCTTCTTTTTATTGTTTGCTAGATTCTTCCCTGTATTGGCCTTGAATGAAATAAAGTCAATCCTAAAAGGTTCTGGACAATCCTACAAAGAATCACCTGATTATCACAAAAACCATTAATTAAGTAGAGTATGGCTAATAAAGTAATTTATGTAATGTATGATGATGATGGTGTGTTGAAAGACGGAGCTAAAAAGCTTGTTTCTAAAGGAATCAAGATTGCTGACGCCTTTTCTCCATTTCCAATTCATGGTATCGATCCTATAATCGGTGTTAAAAACACGCGTTTAGGAATTATGGCTTTTATTTATGGTTTAACAGGTTTAACTCTGGCAACTGTGGGAATGCGTTATTTCATGATTGTGGATTGGCCTATGAATATTGGAGGTAAGCCAAACTTCACCTATTTGGATAATATTCTTTCATTTATTCCAATTACGTTTGAGTTTACGGTTTTGTGTGCTGCACATGGCATGGCGATAACCTATCTTTTAAAAAACAAGACATTACCGGGAATGCCTGCTCAAAATCCAGATCCGCGTACAACAGATGATAAGTTTGTTTTAGAAATTAGAACAGCGGATAATTCAATGGGTGAAAAAGAGCTTGATGAATTAATCAAAGATACCGGCTACATCGAAATTGATAAGAAAAACATTTAGTAACACGAGAAACTAGGATAGTATGAAAAGGAATTTATTTTTAATGATGACATTGCCTCTTTTGGGACTCATCTTTTTACTTCCATCCTGCGAATCTGATCCCGATAGTCCAGGAAAAGAATTCATGCCAGATATGTACAGGTCTCCTGCAATAGAGGCATACGTTGATTATGGAGAAATTCGAGGCCGTGAAAATAAAGAGTTGAAAAGTAAACTTTCTGCAAGGCAAACCCCGAAGTACACGATTCCTTTTGTTGGTACAGACGAGGACCATGTGAAAATGATGATGCCAAACCGTTACAAAGCGGGAATGGCTTGGGAAGCGAGTCACGGTTTGTATGGATGGGATTTAAGTGAAGAAAGTGAATATGAATTAACCAGAAGTGAAACGGTCAATCCATACACAATGACTGCGGAAAATGCCGATAGAATTTTGAATGAAGGAAAAACTTTATATGCCTCAATGTGTATGCATTGTCATGGAGAAAAAGGAGATGGAAACGGTCCAATGATTCAAAGTGGAGCATATGGTGATTTAGGCGTAGTTCCTGCATACAAGTCTTTAGATACCTTATCTGAGGGTAAAATTTTCCACAGTATTTATTATGGAAAAGGGTATATGGGTGCTCATGGGTCATTATTAAATAAAAAAGAGATATGGACTCTAGTCCATTATGTTCGTCAATTTCAAATTGACGGATACGGAAAAGAGGACGAAACTGTTGAAGAAGAATCTGGGGATACAGGTGAGCCGTCAATGGCTGAGGAAGCATCAGAAACAGTAGAAATAGAAGAAGGAGATACCAAGTAATAAATAGTTGAAAATGGAATTTGAAATAACAAAAAAAGCCAAACGAAATACCTTGCTAATTGCGGGAGGAGGGTTGTTATTGACCTTAATTGGAATCATAACGAATTTTAATGATCATCATTTTATGACCCGTTTCATGGCGAGTGGATTAATAAATGCTTTCTACTTTTTTGCTATTGGACTGGGCGCTTTATTTTTCCTTGCGTTAGCCTATGCAACTGAGACTGGTTGGTATGCAGCTGTAAAAAGAGTTATTGAGGCAGTAGCAGGATTTTTACCATACGGAATAGGCTTATTTGGCATTGTATTGCTTGTTATTACGATGATGGATGGAGCACATATATACTCATGGATGGATCCTGAAGTAGTGGCACATGATGAAATGATTGAAGGCAAATCGGCCTACTTAAATAAGCCATTCTTTTGGATTCGTACCGTTGTTTATTTTGCAGTGTATCTTATCTTTTTAAATGGGTTTAGAAAAAGATCTTTAGAGGAAGATAAAATAGGGGGAACAGAATTGCACTTTAAGAACTATAGAAGAGGTGCATTATTTTTGGTGTACTTTGCTGTTTTCAGTTCAACATCTTCATGGGACTGGTTAATGTCAATTGACGTACACTGGTTTTCTACTTTGTTTGGTTGGTATACGTTTGCAGGAATGTGGTGTACTTCAATGGTTGTTTTAATATTGGTAACACTTCATTTAAAGAAGCACGGATACCTTGAAAAGGTAAATGAATCTCATATTCATGATCTTGGAAAATGGACCTTTGCAACTTCATTTTTATGGTCATACTTATGGTTTTCACAGTTTATGCTTATCTGGTATGCGAATATTGGCGAAGAGGTATCTTATTATCAAATGAGAATAGAAAACTATCAGTTTTTATATTTTGCAATGTTTGTGATCAATTTTGCTTTTCCTATGTTAATATTAATGTCGAGAGATGCAAAACGACATGCAGGCATACTCACTTTTGTTGGTTTAATCATTCTCGCGGGCCACTGGTTGGACGTATATATTATGGTTTCAGGAGGGTCATTAGGATCCACTGCAACAATTGGAGCTTTAGAAATTGGTATGGCACTTTTGGTTATGGGAGGATTTATATGGGTTATTCTCAGAAACCTAACCAAGTCACCATTGACACCAGTGAATCACCCATTTTTGGATGAGAGTATTCATCATGAAATTTAATGAACCAGTAGATAAATAGAAATGGAAAAATTAATTATTCTTATTGTCCTTGTTACCGGAGTAATCGCTTTAGCGCAGTTGGTTAGAGTGTATGAGCTTAGCTCAAAATTGAAAGACAGAGGAGAGCACGACATCACTGACCGCGATAATCATTTGAATGCAAAACTAATGCTTGCATTTATGGCATTTCAATTCCTAGGGTTTATTTATTTAATGCTCAAGTACGGTTGGACTGGAAGGGGCGAGGCTGCATCCCTTCAAGGAATTGAAACGGATGAGTTGTTAAATCTTAACTTTATTATCGTTATTGCCGTCTTCTTTATTACTAACTTTTTGTTGTTTTTCTTCTCATACAAATATGTTCGAAAACCAGGTGTTAAGGCAACTTATTACTCACATAACAATAAATTAGAAGCCATTTGGACTGTTGTTCCTGCCGTTGTTTTAGCAGTAATTATAATCTTGGGACTAAGATCATGGAATTCCATCACTTCAGGCCCTTCTAAAGAGTCAGTGAGAATAGAATTATTCGCAAAACAATTTGATTGGACTGCTAGGTATTCTGGTGAAAACAATAAGTTAGGGAAGTACGATTACAAATTGACCAATGAAGGAGACAATCCTTTGGCCTTAATGACGACTAAATCAATTGAATCTTCTCGATTGGATACTGAAAAAGCGATCAAATCTCTAGAGAACGAATTAAAGCTTGTACAGCTCGATCATTTGGCTTCAGGATACATGAATTTGATCAGCTCTTCAGTATACAAAAAGCAGATTGAAGCGGAATACAATTCCGTCATAGAAAATGAGTTCAATCTAATTGAAGTTGAAGAAAGGTTTAAACATACATACGCGGACGCTAAGGATTTGAAAGGTCACATCGATGTTGTTATTGAGGAACCTAATGCGGAAACGCAGAAGATCATGGATCGATTGGAGGATAAGTTAATTGTCAAGGGAAGAATATTGAGATCAGTTATTCAAATGCAGCAAAATTATGAATCGAAGTATGACGCTTATGCTTGGGATGACATTATTCAAACCGATACTTTGTATTTATCTAAAGGAACTGAGTATGAAATGAGTTTTAGATCTAAGGACGTAATTCACTCGGCATATTTTCCTCATTTCAGAGTTCAAATGAATGTCGTTCCCGGAATGCCAACAAGATTTAAATTTACACCTTCTCTTACAACTAAAGAGATGCAAAAGAAGAAGGCTGATTCAAAATTCAATTTTGTTTTGATGTGTAACAAAATATGTGGTACAGCTCATTATAAAATGAAAATGATAGTTGTGGTTTTGACCCCAGGAGAGTTTAAAGAATGGGAAAAATCCAAAAAAGAAAAAACATTTAAAGATACGTATGCTGCAGGCGAAACGGAAGAACCTGCAAATTCAGAAACTAATATTTAAAAAAATACTACATGTCAACAGTAGCACACGAAAACAATCATCATGATGAACATCATCATGAAGAGTCATTTGTATCAAAATATATTTTTAGTCAAGATCACAAAATGATAGGAAAGCAGTTCCTTTTGACTGCTGTTTTTATGGGAATTGTAGCGATGATGCTTTCAATCTTTTTTAGAATTCAATTGGCATGGCCAGGAGAAGAGTCAACCTTTCTAAATACTTTTCTCGGTGATAATTGGGCTCCTGGAGGCATCATGAAAGAAAACATGTACCTAGGATTGGTTACTATTCATGGTACAATTATGGTTTTCTTCCTTTTAACAGGTGGATTATCAGGTACTTTTTCCAACCTTCTTATTCCATTGCAATTAGGTGCAAGAGACATGGCATCAGGCTTCCTAAATATGCTTTCTTATTGGTTTTTCTTTATATCTACGCTGTTAATGTTTGCATCTTTATTTGTATACGACGGTGGTGTATTTGGGATTCAATTCGGTGATGCAGCAGCACCTCTTGCAGAACACACCGCATGGGACGGCTCGGGGCCAGCAATGTCGGGCTGGACAATTTATCCTCCTTTATCAGGATTACCTAACGCAGAACAAGGTTCAGGTTTAGGAATGACGTTGTGGTTGTTTTCTATGGGTATCTTTATTGCCTCTTCATTATTGGGTTCTTTGAATTACATTGTAACTGTAATCAACCTTAGGACAAAAGGAATGAAAATGACAAGAATGCCATTAACGATATGGGCCTTTTTTGTGACAGCGATATTGGGAGTACTCTCCTTTCCCGTGTTGTTCTCAGCGGTATTACTACTTATAATGGATCGAATGGCTGGAACTAGTTTTTACTTATCTGACATCATTGTTCAAGGAGAAATGTTGGCGAATCATGGAGGTTCACCTTTACTTTACCAACATTTGTTTTGGTTCTTAGGTCACCCAGAAGTTTACATTGTTTTACTTCCGGCACTCGGGCTGTCTTCTGAAATTATAGCAACAAATTCTAGAAAACCAATTTTTGGATATAAGGCCATGATTGGTTCAATTTTAGCGATTGGTTTCCTTTCCTTTATTGTTTGGG
>DAIPZI010000003.1:0-21044 GCA_036782275.1 Crocinitomicaceae bacterium | reverse complement strand
TTATTACAAAATCTTTTTTGAATGAATAAGAGAGCTTTACCTGTTCTATCCCCACCATTGAAGGGTCTAGAGTTTCGTACAATGAAACATAATTCATTCGGAAGGACAAGGAGTTTATCTCAAGCTCCTCCAATAAAACCAAATTATTTTGAGATTTTGCCGTTTTAATTTCTGACTGAGTTCTCCAATATGAATTAGACAATTCTTTTAAAAGAGAAGACTCTACCATATCGTCATCCTCATGAATAGCCACATTTTTAACTTTTTGAGTAGCGAGTTCTATAGGATTTTCATTTGGAGCGTGTTCTTCCCAGTTTGCAACACGAACGTATTTTCCATGCGAATCAGTACTTGGGACTTCTTGCCTTGTATTTTCAAGTTCCGTTGTCTCGTTTTGCGTGTTTACTGATTGGGTTTTGACTTGTGCGGTGCTACATGTGTGTTGAGATATAAAAAGTAGCACAATGAAGTAGATGTTTTTTTTCACTTACAATGTTTTTGTTAGAATTAGCGCACCTTAATGACGCTATTATAGAAAAGAAGTTGCTTGTAATAAAGAATCGAGTTTTTGTTTTAAAGTTGGCGTAAAATTAATGCTAAAATTAAACAATACAAAATTTGGATTCGAATACGCAAAGAAACGAAAAGCCTAGATGTTTTGAAAGATTAAGTATAGGACTATCTTAATACCAAGACATGGCCGATAAGGATTTTTCTCTCATCTGTTTGTGGGTTTTTGTAGGTTATTTTCCATGTATACATCCCATCTGAAACAAGACCAACCGTAGGACCAAAGCTTCCGTCCCATCCTACTTCTGCATTGTGTGTTTCAAAAACAACTTCTCCCCACCTATTAAAAATCAACATGGAAAAATTATATGGATCAAAACCGGAGTAAAAAACAGGACTGAATACTTGATTAAAATTATCTCCATCAGGAGTGAACGTATTTGGAATGTAGTAAATTTCTTGTTCGTCATAAGGTATAAAATGATCTATTGTATGCGTACATCCAAATTCACTAGTTGCGGTAAGCGTTATTACCACACCATCCTCTGTGTTAAAATAAGTATGTGAAGGGCTTGTTGATTCACTTGTTGATCCTTCTCCAAAATCCCAAGTATAATTTGTTGCTCCTTGACTATTATTACTAAACGTGACCTCTTGATTGACATCCGTAAATGTTTGAGGGTTAAAAGTAAATGCTGCTATAGGATCGTTTTGAACACAGATGTAATCCGCTATGGTCATTGTGTTTGAACAACCGTTTTCTTCAACGAATAAGGTAACATCATAGCAACCTGGTAGGGTAAACGTTGTATTTACGTTGGTTCCATTTAAAATTTCACCATTTCCTATTGTCCAAATATTGTTTCCTGTAGTGCTTCCCCCGGTTAAAGAACTTGTTAATGGGGCGCACCCCTCCAAATTATCAGCAGAAAAAACTACTGTTGGTAGTGAATTTACAATGATTTCCATTGTAGTGTTTGTTGCACACTCCCCTGTTGCAGGAGTAAATGCATAAGTAGATAAGCCTAAAGTGGATGTGCTTATTGTGTTTGGACTCCAAGTTCCTGAAATATTATCATTTGATATTGGCTCTAATATATCTGCAATTGATTCATCTAAACAATAGGGTCCTAAGCCTGTAAAAGAAGGGACTACAGGTGGGGTAACAGTAACAGTAACTGTTTGTGGTGTTCCTGTACAGGTTCCAAGAATAGGCGTAATCGTATATTCAACAGTGCCTGAATTAACTCCGGTAGCGGTTAGAGCCTGAGAAATATCTAGGCCAGGTGCATTTGCTCCTGATCCAGCAGTTGCTCCCGAAACCCCGTTTTCCAAAATCGTCCAATCAAAACTAGTCGCGTTGGTGCTCGATACACTAATTAAAGCGTCTTCACCACTACATATTTCTACATCAATTAAGGTTACAATTATGTCTACTGTGTTGTCTTGAGTAATCACAATTTCAGAAGAAGATTCACAACCAATTAAACTATATCCCGTGACCGTGTATGTTCCTGGTGTATTAATTACGACATTGTCCGTTATCCCTAAACCATTATCCCAACTGTAATTATCGGCTCCTGTAGCCGTCAAGCTAATATCAACAAGCGTACAAGATAGGGCAGTACTCCCCGTATTGTTAGTAATACTTGTAACCGGTGCCCCCTCTATCATAATATCCATTGTGGTGTTTAGGGCGCATTGCGAAGCATCACTTGTAAAGGTATAAACCGTGCTTCCTACTGCTGTCATATCTACATTTGAAATATTCCAGGATCCTGTTATGCCTTCATTCGAGATTCCCGGAAGAGATACTAACGCTGAGTTATTTTCACAATAAGGACCCAGCTGATCAAATGTTGGAGTTACTAATGGGTCAACATCTATAGTTACATCATCTGTTGCAACGCAACCGTTACCATAATCCAAAGTGACCGTATAAGTATTTGTGCCGACTGGAGGAAAAATTGTATCAGAAGGCTCTACTGAGCCTGTTGACCATGAAATATCTCCCAGATAATAAATATCAAAAGTTAAACTTCCCGAATTGTCATTGTACCAATTTGGATTGTTTTCAGAAAAGGAAAATGTCTGCGATGCCCCCCCTCCAAAGAAAAAGTTATAGCTGTGATTTGCATTATATCCATACGGGGTTGTTGATTGAGTTACGGGGTTTTGACCATTCCACTTCCAAATATATGAGGTTATAGGGGTGATGTTATTACACCCTTGATACATTATGTAAGCAGGGTCTCTTAATTCACATGCCCCATTACCTGACCATGTGCCACTTACAACTGCATAATAGTTCCCAGGAAGATTCGTGTTAACCGTAGAATAGGTAAATGCTGAACCAAATGTCATTGTAAATTGCTCGACCAAAAGGCCTCCAGATAACGTGTCAATAAAAAGAACGGTTGAGTCTCCTTCACATAGAGTTGAGTCTAACGCTGCCGCTATCACAAATGGGGCGTCAGTAATAACAATGTCCATTGTCGTGTTTGAAACACAAAGGCCTGGATCGGGCGTGAATGTATACGTCGACGTGCCTGAAGAAGAATTGTCAACAACTGATGGTGACCAGCTTCCTGTATAGCCTTCAAGAGAGTTTGTTAATAACGGATCAACAGCTCCTGTTTGACAATAAGGACCTAGGCCATCAAATGTCGGAGTTACTTCGGGAGTTACTACTGTAGTTGCTGTAAGGCTCAATGCAGAACTACAAGATCCTTCCGAAATATTTGTAAGTGTAATCGTTGTGTTTGTTGTTACTCCTGAAACAGTTATCGTTGCAGAGCCTCCGGTAAGCGTCACTGTATTGGAGCCCGAGCCCGTGTCGTATGTGACGATACCGTCAGTTATTCCTGTGATCGTAAATTCCGCATCGCCCCCTTCACAAATGGGTCCATTCGCATTTACTGATGGATCAGGTACAGGGGCTCCTCCAATAATAATAAGCTGAGTAAGTAGTGTCTCATTTCCACATTCATCCGTTACACTATACGTTCTTGTTATGGTTTCGGGACATGAATTTCCGTCTGACACATCTGACACAAATGCAACACCAGGAGAAGCGGTGCAGTTGTCTGCCTCATCAATAATTAAGTTCACATCAGGAGCAGGTACAGGAGCAAAAGCTACTGTTATATCCGTTGGGTTTGACGCCGTTGGTGGAATATTGTCATTTAAGTGAAAGGTATATGTCCAGTCTAAAGTTGCTCCTGTACAATCCGTGTAAGTATATGTATATACCTTGTCTCCTACACAAACAGGTGTTGTGTTTTCCGACATTGATGGAGATATCGCTACGCCACAATTATCATTAATAGACGGAGGAGTGGGAAGATATATATCTTGATCACAAGATATTGAAGAGCTTTCATTTGGAGGTAAAACCATACCTGAAGAACAACATGTGTAATTTTCTATTAAGGAATAAGAACAAGAAACGGCTGTTGCTGTTTGTTGTTCAAATACGGCAGAAACGTTTGTAGTAAGATTACCTATAGTCCATTGACCAGCTCCAAGAGATCCGCAGTTCCCTCCTGGGATAAAGGTGGTAAATATTTGAGGAGTACCGTACCAAAAATTATTTGGTAAAACATAAACCTCAATGATGCTACTTTGGTTATATGTCACACCGAGAGCACTAAGGTCTGCTTCATTAAATGAATAAGAAAAGCTTGTGGTAGTGGTTGGTCCTTCAAATAAGACTTGAACTCCATCAATATAAACATCAACATAATATGGTTCCGGTGAGGCTGAACAATTTGGGCAACAATAACCATTTCCAGAAATATCAACAACTATTGATTGAGCGTTTCCTCCTATTCCATTCGCGGACACCACCGCGTATCCCGCATTATTGGTTCCAGCATAGGCGTCTTGAGCCACAAAAGAGGTTGTGTTAAGGGTCGTATTATATGTTATTGGTGTTAATGGACCGGCCGTTTGACAACAATTTGGTCCTGCAGCAAAACCCAAGTAGTCAATGGTAAAGTTTTCGGACCCACTTGCACAATAAGGAGCCATTGTTGATGGGTCAGGAGAAATGGAAAACAATGTTCCTAAGTCTAATAAATCGCAGTCGTTGTTCGCCGAAACATCCCAAGAACAATTTGCCGCGTCCCAAGAAACAGAAACAACATCTGAGCTCTGAGTTGGCACCTGTGGGTATACAGTAATTGAATGGACACCATTAGAAATAATTGCACCCGTGGCATCACAAGTAATTTCCCATGGAAGGTCAACAACTATTGGAGTACAAAAGTTATTGTTTTCAAGGGTAAGCTCAACATTGAAATCTTGACAATTCCCCATGGTTGTAGAGACAACACCTGAGGGAGTCGTAATGTCTATAGTTGCAGATGAAATGTCAATTCCTGTTGAAAAATATTGATTTGCTTGAGACCCAAAGTCTCCATCAATTTCAGCCAAAACCGTGCCCGTCGAACTGGTGGTTTGTATTATCCCTCCTGTTCCATTAAACCCATCCCCCCAAGAATCATAGACAAGAAGGTTAAATATTGTACCATGGATTGCGGGGTCTAGCGGTCCAACGACTACGTTTATTGACCCACCATTAATTCCTGGTCCACCCGATGCTACGGTAGCTCCTGTTTGATTTGAAATAACCTCCCAAGTAATTTCACTTGCATAAGAAGAACCATAATTTCCAACGATGTTAAAAGAAACAAAACCATTACAAGCCGTATTTAACACCTCCAAATAATACTGTTGATTTCCACAAGCTTGAGTTGCTGAACTTGCTTGAGTTGCATATTCTGGGCAATTCGCTGTTGGAGGGTTTACAATCGTACAATCCGTATTTCCCACACCACCTGATTGCGTTAATGTTATATCTTGAACAACATTAGCGTAATTGGTAACCAACATAACGTAGACCTGGCCGGCAACTGCACCCAGGATTTGTGGTGTTTCATTGTTCGTAAAAGAGTAGCTACAATCAACAACATTATTGTAGGAGCCACAGTTCGCTTCGGCATCAGTTAAAGAGGCAAATGGACCCCAAATTATATAATCAATATCAGAGCCTGCAGAAAGGTTCATTAGAACATCCCCGGAATTTGAAATCTCAAGATAATACCAAGTTGGATTTGGCTCAGAAAACAAACAGTCATAATTGTTACCTGGACTTGTTATGGATGCATCAGGAATTCCACTTGATGCAGTAAAAGAAATACCTACGTCGGTACAGATGGGTTCCAAACTGTTACAATCCGTTCCCCCAGCTTGGGAAAACACGAGTAGGGCCTGAAATAAGCCTACAATAAAAACTACTACTTTTTTATTCATCTCCTGAACTAATTATTAATAAGGGCGGTTAATTTTTCTTTTTTCTTTAGGAGAGACTTTTCAATTTTTTTCATTTCTTCAAACCAGCCTTGTTCTTGAGCTGAGGCTTTTTCTGCTGGGTCTGAGAGGATATAATTTCTTTTTGTTTCAATCGCCGACAGGTGACTGTTTATTTGAGCTATTTGCTTCAAAACATCTTGTTCATCAACAACGGGTTTGATTGCAGCGTTTGTACTTGATTGATTATTGTTCTTTAGTGCGCCCACATTTTGCGCGCTTAATTCACACATAAAAAACAATAAAAACACTGTTGTAAGGGTGTAAACTTTTTTCATATTCAACTACAATTAGATATTAACTAATAACTTGACGCGTAATTAGTCTTCTGGTTGCTTAATTGCATTAAGATAATCAATACTCAAAAGAATCCATAAACTTTGTAGTAAAATTTCCTTTTACAAAGTTTTCATCTTCCATAAGTTTTTGATGAAATGGTATTGTTGTTTTAACTCCTTCAATAATATATTCTCCTAAAGCCCTTTTCATTTTTAATATTGCTTCGTCTCTTGTTCGCGCCACAACAATAAGCTTAGAGATCATTGAGTCGTAGTTAGGAGGTATTGTGTATCCGGAATAAACATGTGCATCAATTCGCACCCCATGTCCGCCTGGACAATGATAATCGGTTATTGTGCCTGGACAAGGTCTGAAATCATGCTTAGGATCTTCGGCGTTTATTCTACACTGAATTGCATGCATAATAGGCAAATAGTTTTTACCCGATATTTTTTCACCCGCAGCTATTTTTATTTGCTCCTTGATAAGATCATGATTAATAACCTCTTCAGTTATTGTATGCTCAACCTGTATTCTAGTATTCATTTCCATGAAATAAAAGTCCTTGTTTTTATCGACAAGAAACTCAACAGTTCCAACCCCTTCGTACTTTACCGCTTTGGCCGCCTTGATCGCTGCTTCACCCATCTTCTCCCTTAAAACTGGCGTCATAAATGGAGAAGGCGTTTCTTCAACTAACTTTTGATGTCTACGTTGTATGGAACAGTCTCTTTCAGACAGGTGGCATACATTTCCATGTTGATCTCCTGCAATTTGGATTTCTATATGTCGAGGCTCTTCTATAAACTTCTCCATGTAAATTCCATCATTGCCAAAAGCGGCTGCAGATTCCTGTTTTGCAGAATCCCATGCGCCTTGAAGCTCATCCTCTTTCCAAACGATTCTCATTCCCTTTCCGCCACCACCAGCAGTTGCCTTCAATATAACAGGGTACTTTACTTCCTTGGCCTTTATTTTTGCTTCTTTTGTATCCTTCAACAAGCCTTTTGAGCCCGGTATACAAGGAACCCCCGCTTTAATCATTGTCGCTTTGGCCGTGGCCTTATCACCCATTCCAGAAATTTGTTCCGGTAGAGCGCCAATAAATTTAATATTGTGTTCCTCACAGACTTTTGAAAACTTTTCATTTTCTGACAAAAAACCATACCCTGGATGTATTGCATCTGCATTCGTTATTTCTGCTGCAGCAATGATGCTTGGAATAGAAAGATAAGATTTTGCACTAACAGGTGGCCCTATACATACGGCCTCGTCAGCAAATCTTACAGGTAATGAATCTTTATCTGCTGTTGAATAAACGGCAACCGTTTGGATTCCCATTTCTTTACAAGTTCTAATAACCCTAAGGGCTATTTCTCCTCGGTTTGCAATTAATATTTTCTTAAACATAAATATGCTTTTTGATTTCTATGCTGGTTCGACCAAAAACAAAGGTTGTTCATAATCAACCGGGCTCGCATCATCAACAAGTACTTTAACAATTTTTCCCGATACCTCTGCTTCAATTTCATTGAATGTTTTCATTGCTTCAATTATACAAAGCTTGTCTCCTACCTTAAAAGAACTTCCCACATTCACAAAGGGGTCCTTTTCTGGGCCAGAAGAGCGATAAAAAGTACCAATCATTGGGGACTTCACAGTAATTAAATTATCATCCTCTTTCGTTTCGTTTGCCTTAGAAACTTCTGTTTTTGGGGCCTCGGCAGCAAGTGGAGCAGGTGCCACAATCGGTGCCGCAACAGCTGCTTGTGGCGACTGAACAATTATTGGTTGTTCGGAAGAAGGCTTGCTTCCAGAAATAGTAACCTTACAGTCCTCTTTCTCTATTTGGACCTTGCCAACTCCTGTTTTCGATACTAATTTTATTAATTCTTTTATTTCTTCAAAATTCATAACTGATTGATTTTATTTTATTTTTTTTACGAATTATATGCCCATTTTAAATATACACTTCCCCAAGTAAACCCTCCTCCGAAAGCTGCTAAAACAAGATTATCTCCTTTCTTTAGTTGATTCTCCCACTCCCACAAACACAATGGAATTGTTCCCGAAGTTGTATTTCCATATTTCGAAATGTTAATCATTACCTTTTCTTTTGTTAGTCCCATTCTGTTTGCTGTCGCATCAATTATCCTAAGGTTTGCCTGGTGAGGCACTAACCAATCCACATCCTCACTTTGAAGGTTGTTTTTTTCCATAATTTCCGCCGAAACATCAGCCATATTGGTAACTGCAAATTTAAAAACAGACCTTCCTTCCTGATAAACAAAAGTTTCCGGGTCTCCCACATTTTCCTTTGTAACAGGGAACGCAGAACCTCCTGCCTTTTGAATTAAAAAGTCTTTTCCTGACCCGTCAGCCTTTAATATAGAATCAACTATTCCGTTGCCCTCATCGTTTGGCTCTAACAATACACCTCCAGCACCGTCTCCGAAAATAACACAGGTGTTTCTATCCTTATAACTTACAATTGAAGACATTACATCTCCTCCTATGACAATAACTTTTTTACATTGACCTGAGGCTATGAATTGCTGTCCAGTAACAAGAGTATACAAAAAACCTGAGCAGGCCGCACTTACGTCGAAACCCCATGCATTCGTTGCACCGCTTTTATTACATATTAAATTTGATGTGCTTGGGAAGCGATGATCACCAGTTACTGTTCCAACAATTATCATGTCTATTTCAAGAGGTGAAATCCCTCTTTTTTCACAAATGCCTTTTACAACGTCTGTTCCCAAATCCGATAGGGTTTGTCCATTACTAACGATTCTTCTCTCTTTAATTCCTGTTCTCGAAACAATCCACTCGTCATTAGTGTCTACCATTTTCTCTAAATCGGAATTACTTAAAACTTTTTCCGGAACAGATCCGTGAACTGCAGTTATTGCGGCTGATATATTCATTTTATTTAAATGCTTTTTTTATCTTCTTTGCCAATCCTGAAGAGGCAACCTCATACGAATGTAATAACATATTTTTAATTGCAATGTCATTTGATATTCCATGACCAATAATTACATTCCCGCGAATACCAAGAATTGGTGTTCCTCCATAGTTTTCATAATTAAATCGATCAAAATATTCGTCGCTTATTCCTCGTTTTTTTATGAGAGAATAAATGCCTTCCGCTTGTTTTAATACAACATTACCAGTATACCCATCACAAACAATGACGTCTGCAACTCCAGTAAAAATATCACGTCCCTCGACATTGCCAATAAAATTAATTTCATCCGAAGATTTTAACAATTCATGGGCGGCAATAGTAAGAAGGTTCCCTTTAGATTCTTCTTCACCTATATTCAGTAAAGCTACTTTTGGTTTTTTCTTACCATAAACGTGTTGGGCATAAATCGACCCCAATACAGCAAATTGAGAAAGGACGTCTGCTTTACAGTCTGCATTTGAACCAACGTCTAAAAGAACTGTTTTTCCTCCCGTTATCGTCGGGAGAGTAGATGTAATACAGGGCCTTATAACCCCTGGTATGGTCGTAGATTTGTAAATGGAACCCACGAGCATTGCCCCGGTATTTCCCGTTCCTGAAAAAACATCTATTTTACGTGTTGCAAGCCAATTAAGACCGACAGAAATGGAGCTTTTCGGCTTCCTCAAAATCGCTCGGGTTGGGTTGTCTTTAAAGGTGATCTGTTCAGGTGCATGAATAACTTGAACGCGCTCTTTATCAACATCAATAAATGATGGGTGGGACAGAACCTCTTCTTTATTACCAAATAAATAGAAGGTGCAGGATGGCAATTCTTCCATTGCTAATTTTAACCCCTCCAAGTTTACTTTTGGGGCAAAATCTCCTCCAGAAACATCAAGACCAATTCTCATTAGAGAATAAATCTTAAGCTTCTACTTCCTTTTCAGCAATGACTTTACCTTTATAGTAAAGCTTCCCTTCATGCCAATGAGCATGGTGAAAAAGGTGAGGTTGTCCAGTTGTTGGACACGTGGCAACATTGCTAGCTGTCGCTTTTACATGAGTCCTTCTTTTGTCTCTTCTCGTTTTTGAGATTTTTCTTTTAGGATGTGCCATAATTATATATTATTAATTCAATTTATTTAACTTTTCCCATCTTGGGTCAATGTCTTCTTTTTTGTCTTTTGATTGATACTTCTTTATTAACTCTACCATTTCTTTATTACACTCCCCTTTTTTATGCTTTGGGCTTGAGGGCAATGCAACAGAAATAAGTTCATAAATTTGCTGAGCTACATTAATTTTATATTCATCAGGGGATAGAACAAAAAGGTTTTCATCTTCTTCTACCTCTGTACCGAACTTATAATAATTTATCATTGTATCACTTAAGTCTATGTTCGCGAGCTCATTGCACCTTGAACAAATCACCTTTACGTTACCATGAACAATAAAGTTCGAAATCATGATGGTTTCTTTTTTATCTAATTCCACCTCAGCAATCAATTTCCCGTCTTCTATTAATGAAAAAGGGAAGTCATCAAAGAACGTTTTACCCACCTCAAATTCGAAATGATGTTTGCCTTGTTTTAAACCAACGAAAGGTATGTCAAAGCTTTTATTCATTACCTAATTTTAAAAAGGGTGGGCAAAGTTATTAATTTTTTTTCAAACCCTTGTGTTTTGACGCTTCTTTATGTTTTTCCTTGAGGGGCTTCACCTCTAAACTGTTGCGTAAACTTTCTTTGTGGGACATTCTAGATTTATACACGTCTATAGCTAAATAAATAGCGTTTCTCATGGAGGTTTCTGAGGCAACCCCCTTACCTGCAATATCAAATGCTGTTCCGTGATCGGGAGAAGTTCGAACGATAGGCAAGCCAGAGGTATAGTTTACCCCTTCGTCAAAAGAAAGAGCCTTAAAAACAGTTAGGCCTTGGTCGTGATACATAGATAATATTCCGTCAAAATCCTTTCTTGCTTCAGAGCCGAAAAAACCATCAGAAGGAAAGGGGCCAAATGCCAAGACTCCGTTTTCGTTGAGCTCCTTAATCGCGGGAAGAATTATTTCTTTTTCTTCATTTCCCATTTTTCCGTCCTCTCCAGAATGAGGATTAAGCGACAGTATCGCAATCTTTGGTTTTCTAATTCCAAAGTCTTTCCTTAGACTTTGGTCAAAAGTTGTAGCCTTATTTATTATTTTTTCTTTGCTTATGTTTTGAGAAACATCCTTTAGAGCAACGTGCGCGGTTACGAGTGCAATTCTCATTATTGAGGAATTCAACAGCATTAATGCTTCAACACCGTTAGAAAGAGAAGAGAAGTATTCTGTATGACCCGGGAAATCAAAACCCGCGTTTTGACAAACGCTTTTTGATATTGGGGCGGTAACAATAACATCTATTTCGCCCGTCGAAATATCTTTTGCGGCTTTTTCAAGTGCTAAAACCGCTATCTTTCCTGCGCTTATCGACTCCTTACCCTCTTGAACATCAACAGGGTCAGAGCTCACATTAATAACGTTTAGTTTGTTTTTTTTTGCTGAAGACGCGTCTTTAATGCTAATCATGCTAACATCGTCTAAGCCTGTCTTTTTTTTATAATGGTCTAAGACCTTGTCTGAACCATAAATAATAGGTGTTATTGATGTCAATATTCTTCTATCGTGTAAGGACTTTAGAATTATTTCGGGACCGATTCCATTTATATCTCCAATGGTGATTCCCACATTTATGTTTTTTATTTCCGTCATGAAACAGGTTTCTATGTTTTATTGTTTTTTGTTTAAACTCCTTTGTTGTTTCTTTATTCTGTAAAATTAGACGTTTAAACGGAATTATCTATGTCGGGCTCTCGCTCTAAATAGTTTTTTATTAAAGTTGGTATTGGATAGGTTTTTAGTTCCCCTATTTTTACTGGCTCAAGGTGGTTATGTCTTTTTGTTTTTATCGTTGGGCATAGTACAAAAAGGGCTTTTATGTTTTGATGACTTAGTTTATGCTCTAAAAACATTGTTTTTTTTCTATTTTGAAAGTCTTTAACGTGTTCGGTAAAAAGTTCCTGATCAGTATATTCTTCAAGCTGAAAATCATATAAGTTTTGCCAAATATCTTTTGCCTTTCTCTTTTTAAGAAACAATACTTTTTCTTCCTCATTATAAAACACTGTATAAAGAAAAAACCTAGACCGCACAGTTCCTTTTTTAATTTTTACTGGCCGTGTCGAGATTGTGTTATTTTTAAACGCGGCACATTCCAACATCATTGGGCAGCCATCGCACCTTGGAGCCTTCGGAGTACAAACCAAAGCTCCAAATTCCATAATTGCCTGATTGTGTGTCGCTGGGTCTGTTTTGTTTAAAACATCTTGCGCAAGCTCTTGAAAATCTTTAGCTCCTTTTGAAGAATTTATCGGTGTTGAAATGTCATAAATTCGGCTTAACACTCTGAAAACATTACCATCCACAACAGCTTTGGCCTCGTTGTAAGCAAAAGAGGCGATCGCAGCAGCCGTGTATGGACCAACACCTTTTAGTTTTAAAAGGCCCGTATAATTAGACGGGAAAACTCCCTGATGGTTATTCACGATGTCTTTTGATGCAGCGTGAAGGTTTCTTGCTCTAGAATAATAACCTAGACCTTGCCATAAGGAAAGAACTTTCTGTTCCGTTGATTCTGACAAGTCTTTTACGCTAGGAAACTCATTAATAAACTTTACATAATAGGCTTTTCCCTGACTAACTCTTGTTTGCTGTAAAATAATTTCACTCAACCATATTCTATATGGATCCGTTGTTTCTCTCCACGGAAGGTCCCTTTTATTTACTAAATACCATGCTACGAGAGTTTCTTGGAAATGAACCATTTATAATTAAATTTGTTTTTTTTTTAGAACAGGCGAATTTAATAAATGTAAAGTATATTTTTGTAGCCTAATAATAGTAACATAAAACAAAAAAATTATGACAAAAGCAGAAATAGTTGCAGGCATTTCTGAAGAAACAGGGCTCGAGAGATCTGAAGCCCTTAGAGCGGTTGAAGCATTTATGCATTCTATTAAGCGATCTTTATCTGACGGACAAAATGTATATCTTCGAGGATTTGGAAGTTTCGTTGTTAAACGAAGAGCTCAAAAAACCGGTAGAAATATTTCTAAAAAGACAACCGTGATTATTCCAGCTCACAATATTCCTTCTTTTAAACCAGCAAAAGTCTTTGTTGAAGAGGTGAAAAACAATGTAGCTGCTGACTAAAAACGGAATATTAAAATATATTTCATAGCTTTGCACTCCTTTCGGGGTGCATTTTTTTTGAAAAAGAAATAAAAACATTAAAATATATATTATGCCAAGCGGTAAAAAAAGAAAAAGACATAAAATGGCGACTCACAAAAGAAAGAAACGCCTAAGAAAAAATCGTCACAAAAAGAAAAAGTAGTTTAATTCGTTGAAATAAAGGCCGGCTAAGGATTTAGACGGTTCATTTTTTGTATCATTTAAACTCATTTTTTTGTGAAATTAGAAATCGTTGTTGATTCACGATCAAATGATAACTGGATTGCCTTATTAAAAGATGGTAAGCTTATAGAGCTGCACGAAGATAAAGGCGGAACAGATTTTTCGGTCGGGGATATTTATTTAGGAAAAGTAAGGCGTGTTGTTCCTAGTCTGAACGCCGCTTTCGTTGATGTGGGCTATGAAAAAGATGCTTTTTTGCATTATTTAGATCTCGGTCCGCAGTACAATTCATTCGCTCGTTTTTGTAAGAACACCTTGAGGGGTAAGCAAAATGTGCCTGATTTGCGCTACTTTAAACTTGAAAAAGACATTGAAAAAGAGGGAAAAATTGCCGAGGTGCTTTCTTCTTCCCAATCTATTCTTGTTCAAGTGGCAAAAGAGCCCATATCTGCCAAGGGGCCTCGATTGTGCTCTGAAGTTACCATCGCAGGGAGGTATTTAGTTTTAGTTCCTTTTTCTGAGAAGGTTTCTATCTCTCAAAAAATAAAAGAAAAAGAAGAGCGAACGCGTTTAAAAAATATAATGCAAAAAATTGCTCCAAAGAATTTTGGAGTAATCATTCGTACTGTTGCAGAAAATAAATCGTCCGAAGATCTTGAAAACGATATTAATCAGCTTCTTGAAAAGTGGGGGGAGATGTACGGAAACATAAAAGGATCTCGCGGGCCCAAAAAATTACTTGGAGAAATTAATAGAACCTCTTCTATGTTAAGAGATTTATTAAACGGTGATTTTGCACACATTCACGTAAATAATGATGTGATGTATGATGAAATTAAAGAATATGTTTCGTCAATTGCTCCTGGAAAAGAAAAAATAGTAAAGCACTACAGTGGAAAGCTTGACGTTTTTGAACGTTTTGGCATCAGTAAACAAATCAAAACATTATTTGGAAAGAAGGTTCCATTGAACAGCGGGGGCTACCTTATCATTGAACACACCGAGGCGATGCACGTCATAGATGTGAACAGTGGTAATAGAAAGGGCGCAGACGGTCAAGAATCTAACGCTTTGGCCACAAATATTGAGGCGGCAGAAGAAATTGCACGCGTATTACAATTAAGAGACATGGGTGGTATTATTTGTGTCGACTTTATTGATATGCACGATAAGAAGAATAATAAACTTTTGCTTGAGAAGCTTAAAGAGTTCATGAAGCCTGACCGTGCAAAACATAACATTGCACCGCCTTCAAGATTTGGTGTTGTTGAAATTACACGTCAACGTGTTAGACCAGAAACAGACATTAAAACAGGAGAGGCTTGCCCTACTTGTAAGGGAACAGGGGAAATACAAGCAAGCATTTTGTTTGCCGAGGAAATTGAGTCGAATTTAGAATATTTAATGTCTAAAAATAAGCCTGGCCCCATAACGCTTCTTGTTCATCCTTATTTAGAGGCTTATTTTACAAAAGGCTTCA
The DNA here is from genome assembly GCA_036782275.1 of Crocinitomicaceae bacterium. Taxonomy (GTDB): domain Bacteria; phylum Bacteroidota; class Bacteroidia; order Flavobacteriales_D; family Crocinitomicaceae; genus UBA952. The sequence goes on along the minus strand of DAIPZI010000003.1, from coordinate 5,990 downwards.
TGTCTAAACAGCTTAAGTGGTTTTTTAAATATAAAAAGTGGGTGCCTATTCGTGGATTGTCTTCTTACAAACTTTTAGAATATTCTTTTCGAAATAAAAAGAATAAAAAAATAAAAGTATAATCAAGTGGGCCTTTTAGAGTTTAGTGAGGTAAAATCTAAGCTTGAAAGATATTGCGCCTATCAAGAGCGGTCTGTTTACGAGGCTGAAAAGAAAATCAGAACATTTACAAACCAAGAATCGAAGATTGAGCTCCTTGTTTCAGAGCTGACCAAAGATGGGTTTTTAAATCAATCTCGTTTTGTTGAATCATTTGTTCAAGGCAAGCTAAACCTTAAGAGGTGGGGTAAGCACAAGATCAGGATGGCCCTTATACAACATAAAATACCAAAAGTGCTTATTGATCAAGAACTAAATAATATTCCCAAACAAAAATACACTCAAAATCTACAAGTTTTGGCTGAAAAAAAAGCGCGTTCTTTAAAGGTTGAACTTTCGGAATTTGAAAAAAAAGCGAAAGTATTACGCTTTCTGTCTTCTAAAGGTTACTCAAGTAATGATTGGGACGAAATTGATTTTTCGTCTTTATTTGCCTCCTAAAATTTGAGATGCCCCTGAAATCCATACAGAAGGACCTCCTTTAACGTATCCCGTCTTTCCTAATTGACTTAAATTCACTTGCCCGGAAGAATTTTTATCCGCTTTCACAAACCAGATTGTTGGGTATCCCCTAACTTGAAACTGCTGTTGTAACTGTGAATTTTGTGCTTTCAGTTCTTTGGACTGTGCTTTTTTTCTTGGATAGTCTAATTCTACTAAAACTACATTTTCATTTGCCCATTTAGTAAATTCTGGCTTAAAGAAGACTTCTTTTTGAAGTCTTATACACCATCCGCACCAATCACTTCCTGTAAAAAAAAGCATTAACGGTTTGTTTTCTTTTTGAGAGATTGCAACCGCCTCGTTAAGGTCTTCGTGCCAGACGAGTTTTTCCTGTGAAAACGAGATGCTTGTAAAAGCGATAAGTATTAGGCTTAGAGTTAAGTTTTTCATTTTGCTTTTTTTTTCGAAATTAATCATTTTATGTCTTTCAATCAAACATCGTGCTAAACTGAATGAAATATCCTTTTTCAGTTAAATTGTGTTTTATTCTTATTAAAAAAACATTGTACTTTCGTTTCAAATATTTTTAAATGAAGTTTTCTTTAGCCTACCTGTTTCTGTTTTTTTCTTTTTTAGCCTATTGTCAAGTTCCAACTCAAACCGTTCGGGGCAGTGTTTTTGATAGCGAATCTCAGTTTCCATTGACCGGAGTAAAAGTTGAAATTATTCTTGAAGGAGAAGAGGTCTCCACTTTTAGAGTAGCCACAGATTTTAATGGTGAATTCTTGTTTGAAAAGGTTCCGGTTGGAAAGCACACCCTAATTGGGTCGTTTGCTATGTATATGAAACAAGACAAAACCATAGAAATTTCTTCTGGTAAAGAGCTTGTGGTAAATTTACCATTAATTGAGCTTATTTCTGAACAGGAGGAAGTAGTCGTTCGTGCCAGAAAACAAGGTATGGTTATTAACGAGCTTGCTTTAATTTCTGCACAACAATTTAGTGTCGAGGAAACAAATCGCTATCCAGGATCGAGAATGGACCCCGCGCGTATGGCTTCAAACTTTGCTGGTGTTCAGGGGTCTGACGACTCTAGGAACGACATTGTCATCAGGGGAAACAGTCCTCTTGGTGTTGTTTGGAGGGTTGAAGGTGTTGATATACCCAACCCTTCACATTTTGCGATTTCAGGGAGTTCTGGAGGCCCTGTTTCCATATTAAACAACAAGCTTTTATCAAATTCTGACTTTTTTATGAGTGCTTTTCCAGCAGAATATGGGAATAGTACTTCTGGTGTTTTTGATTTAAAGCTCCGAAATGGAAATAACAATCGACATGAATTTACTGGTCAATTTGGATTTTTAGGCACTGAGTTTGTCGCAGAAGGCCCACTATCTAAAAAGGGGAAGTCAAGCTATTTAATAATGGGTCGTTATTCCACCTTGTCTCTTTTTCAAAAGGTTGGTATTCAAATAGGAACGGATGCTGTGCCACAGTATGGAGATGCTTCATTTAAGTTTAACTTTCCTCTCAAAAAAGGAGGGCAGCTCTCCTGGTTTGGAATAGGGGGTAAAAGTAATATTGACATAAAAATATCTGAACAAACGGATTACTCTTCTGAGTTTTACGGAGAAGGGGATAGGGATCAGTATTTTGGAACCTCTATGTTTGTAAGTGGTTTAAATTATAAAAAACCCGTCAACGAAAAAACCTTTGTCTCTGCGACAGTTGCTGTATCATTTGATGAACAACACTCTCGCCACAATTATCTTCAACGCTCACTGGGTATTAATGGCAACGACACGACCATTGCTGTCGACACGATATACCCAATGATGGGGTATGAATTTGAAACAATTAAAACGTCTGGATACTTTTCTCTAAACCACAAAATAAACAAGAAACACTTGATTAAATTCGGCTTGAACGCAGATGTCTTTATTTTTCATCAGCTCGACTCTGTTCTTTCTGATTTAGATGTACCAAATCAGTTTGTTAACCGGTGGGACAATAACAGTATGGCTATTATGATTCAGCCCTTTGTCCAATGGAAGTATCGCGCCACCGATAATTTAGACATGACCTTAGGGCTGCATAGCCAATATTTCTCTTACGGAAACGCTTTTAGCGCTGCCGAACCAAGGGCGGGGATAAAATACCGACTGAAAAACAATCAAGCTGTTTTTGCCGGAGCAGGCATGCATAGCCAATCTCAACCATTATATACATATACCTATCACCTTACCGCAAATAATGGCGATAAAATATACCACAATCAAGACATGGGCTTTATGAGAAGCGTCCATTCAGGAATGGGATATGAAAAGTTTTTTGGCCAAGGCTTTAGTATTAAAACAGAATTGTATTACCAATACTTATACCAGGTTCCCGTTTCAATTCGGGAGTCCTCTTTTTCGATGATTAATATGGGCAGCGGTTTTGCTCGAATATTTCCAGACTCTCTTCAAAACACAGGAACGGGTTACAATTATGGTGTGGAGCTAACGGTTCAAAAATATTTCGACAAAAGTTTTTTCTTTCTTTTTTCCGGGACACTATATGACTCTAAATACAGAGGAAGTGATGAGATTCTTCGGAGCACATCATATAATGGAAACTACGTTTTTAATGTTCTTGCTGGAAAAGAATTTAAATTGGGGACAAAAAACACGATCGGAATCGGCTTAAAGCTTACACGTGCTGGAGGAAAACGATATGGACTTGTGGATATTGAACAAACAGAGGCGTTTAAAGAAATTATTTTTCAAGATGATCAGTTTAATGACCTTTCTTTTGATGATTACTTTCGAATAGACTTAAAGCTGAGCTGGAGAATGAATGCAGAAAAATCCTCTCACGAAATCGGAATAGACCTTGTAAACGTCTTAAATACAACGAACGTTTTGAGCCTTGCTTATGCCCCGAGTTTAGACCCCGCTGTTTATAATAGCCCGGGATATCAACCGACAGCGCAAAAAAACCAGCTCGGCCGTTTGCCTATTTTTTATTACAAAATTGACTTTCGACCCAAGAGAAGGTAAAAACCCAGCTAGTCATTGAAAACAGTTGTAGAGGTAATCGTATTAGAGCTTAAAAACTATTCTGAGAGTAGTCTTTGGGTTTGTTTCTTTTCCAAAGAAAATGGGGTTCAAAACGGAATAATTAAAGGAGGTAAAAAAAAGCGAACCAAACCCTCTATTCTTGGGTTTTATAATTTCACAATATATCGACACTCTGAAAGTGGACTTCAAACTGTTGTAAACCTAGAAAGAACAATTCCTTTAGACGAGGTTTATGGCTCTCCTCAAAAGGTTTTAATCGCTTTTTTCATGTCAGACAGTTACAAGTCGATCTTGGTGAATTGCGGCACAGACCCTACGTTTTTTGATTTAATAAAAAATCAAGTTTTAACCTTAAAACAAGCGAATAAACCAGGGTCTTTTCCAGTTTTTTTTCTTGCGGATCTTATTTCTTTTTTAGGGTATCCCCCACTAAACCCTTTAAGTCAAGCAGAAAGTTTTGACCCTTTAAATGGTGTTTTTAATCCTAAATCTCCCTCATTACAAACCATTCACGAAAAAGATGTGGTTAATGAAATTTACATTGTTTTTAATGAGCCCGGCAGGGGTTTATCAAGTCCTAAAAAAGTGTTTGACGCTTTGATTCATTATGCAATACAGCATGTTCCAGGGTTTAACCGCAATAAATCCATTGAAGTAATTAGAGATGTTTTATATGGTTGACTTTCTTTTCTTTTTAAAGAAATGTTTAAGTATTGTTTGACACTCCTCTTTTTTAATGCCGTTTGTAACGAGCGTTGATGGATGGTAAAGCGATGGGGAAAAGATACCCGCGCCTCTTTTTTCATCCCGTGCACCAAATACGACTTTATCAATTTGCGACCAGTACAGGGCTCCAGCACACATCTTGCATGGTTCTAGCGTAACATACATTGTACACCCCTTTAAATATTTCGCTCCTAAAAATTGTGCCGCAGCTGTAATGGCTTGTATTTCCGCGTGGGCAGTAACGTCTGTTAATTGTTCGGTTAGGTTGTGTGCCCGCGCAATAACCTGTTTATTACTAACGATAACAGCTCCAACAGGGACCTCGTTTTTTTCAAAAGCCTTATTTGCCTCTTGAAGAGCCTGTTGCATAAAGTATTCGTCATTATATGGATCAATCATTATCACAAGGATAATTATTTTGACATAAACCACATGTGCATATGGAGAACTTTATTTTAATTATTTCTTCATATGTATGATATCTTATTATTTTCGTTTTATGAACATGTTAGATTTATTTATAGGCGTTTTCTTTGGTGTGGGAGCGTATTACGGTTGGAAACAAGGATTAATAATGTCCATCTTCCAGCTTGTTGCTGTCGTTATCGGTTTTTACGTGGCTTTTCATTTTTCAAATCAGATTGCTTTGCTTTTTGTTTCTTCAAATGATGGGGTTGTTGTTCCTCTTCTTGCTTTTGTTTTGGTTCTTATTGGAGTTTATTTTTTGGTTAAAATGTCGGGACGGCTATTCGAACGTTCGATTCGGTTTGCATGGCCCTCTGTATTAAATAACATCTTTGGGGCAATAATAGGCGCTTTAAAATGGGGTTTTTTTGCCGGGACACTGTTTTTAATCATCAGTCCATTAGACGCTTCAAACCACTTTATTTCAAAGAAAAGCAAAGAAGAGTCCCTGTTTTATAATTTTACTGTTGGCTACACGCAAACGTTTATGCCCGGGGTTAAAAACACCCTTGTTCTTGGCTATGATGCGATCATTGATTGATAATTCACACCCTAAAAATGAGTAAATCACTGTTTTTTTGTTTCTTCTTTCTTGCATTCACTTTAAGCGCTCAAAACAAAAAATTTGATTTTGGAAAAAAGAAAAAAAACCGAGTGGTACGCTCAGGAACTTTTTTTGGTGCTCAAACAGGGCGTTTTTGGGTTGGAGAAATAGGAATAGAAAGGCAAAGTAAACAGCTCAAAATAAAAAAACCAAATACACAGGCTTTGTTTTTTGCTTTAAACTATGACATAGACAACGCTGTTATCGGTTCTGATGTTGGTTATTGGTTTAAAACGAGCAACCTCGGTTTTTCTTATGGTCTTAAAGGAGTTATAAAGTCTGACTTTTCTTCGTTTAAATATGGTTTTGCCCCTACTATAGGATATAAAGTTCTCCAGCTTCATGTGACTACAGGTTATCAATTTCTTTTACCTAATAGAAGAAGTAATGCTTTTGACTTGAACTACCTTTTTCTTTCTGTTAAGTTTCTTTTAGTGAATGATCTCGACATTAAAAAAAAGCGTAAAAAGAATTAATTCCCCTTTGTAACCATTGCTATTCGGACCTTTCCCATTTGGTTTCATAAAAAA
>DAIPZI010000002.1:6648-21117 GCA_036782275.1 Crocinitomicaceae bacterium | reverse complement strand
TTAAACCTCCGTGGTGGTCTACATGGTGGGCCCAAACCAGTTATGCCCTATTTGGTATTTTATTCATTTGGTTATTCATTCTGCAACGTACCAGAAGACTCAGGTTGCGGCAGCTGAGCCTTGTAAAAGAAATTAAGTCCGCCACAAGTGAAATCAGGGAGAAAAAGAATGAGGTCGAACGTCAAAAGAACTCAAATCTTGAGATGTCAAAAAGAATTCTTGAGCAAGACAAACAACTTATTTTGAGTGCGACAGCGAATACGGTGGCACATAGTCTAAATAGTCCTTTAGGCGCAATCAAAGCCGGTGCCGAAAGCATCATTTACATTTACAATGATATATTTTCTAATGTTATTCAAAAATGTTCTCCCCATCAAATCACTTTTGGGTATAATTATGCAAAAAAATATAATGGCAATCTCATGGAATCAGGAATGAAATCGCTTTCTAGAATTGAAAAAATCAAAGCATACATCCGTGAAAACTTCAAACTTAAGGAGGAAGAATGTGATGAACTCAGTGTATTAATTAGTAAGGTTTATATTGAATCCGAATTAAAATCTATTACTGAATTTGTGGTCAAACAAGAAAACAAGAAGGACGTAATAAATATGATTATCAGCTTGGTCACATTTGAACAAATCACTTCGAATACATTAAATGCCACTCAAAAATCTTCAAAAGTCGTCGAATCTCTAAAAAATGCGCTAAAAAAAGGTCGTGCAGATAAAAAAGTATCGGTTAACGTTCACAAAAGCATAAGAGCGGTAATGGAAGTTATAGACGACGAAATACAAAAGTCAGGAATCATAAAAAACGTTGTAGATAAGGATGTATTCTACAATAATGCTAATGAATATAAGTTTTTTCAGCTTTGGTCCAATCTATTTACATTGCTCCTTAATAGTTCTGAAAAAGAAGTGGTGATAGACATTCGATCAGAAAAACAAAACGAAAGCTTAATCATACGTTTTGAAGTTAATTTCAAGCTCAAAGAGAATTTATTTGACGGAAGCGTCTACGACATAATTATGAATAAAAAACACCATTCAATTGACCTCTCTAGGGCTGTAATTAAAGATATTATTCAAGAATATAAGGGGAGTGTGTCTGTCACCAATAATCAACAGGTGAGTGTGATCAATATTGAAATTCCAATTACTCAGAAATAAGCCCAAACTGCATCAGGTGGTGCGTGAGATGTTTCCTTAATATACGATTCCACTGTTGTTTATTCAGCGGGCCATAATTGGGATGATTAGTGATGAGCTTCGGGGCATTAGAAAAAGTCTTTTCATAAACCATCCATGTTTTCTCAAATTCCAAAATAGCACCGCTTATGTTTTTATTTCGAATGAATCTATTTTCTGGTGCAAAACTGACCTTGAAGTTTTTTGGGAAAGCAGCATCCGAATTTAATATAGCAATCATCTTACCCCAGTATTTTTCATGCACCTCAATCTTTTCCATCGGATTGCCAATTGACATATTCAAAGAATCTGTTAGATGCTCAATCATTCCCAAGGATGTCAATGAACCCCATATCGGCTTACTGCTTTCATCAAGCTTTTTTAAGTGATTGACCACACGATTTAATTCAGACTCAATAAATATCATTATTTTATGATCACCCCTTTGTGCCCAAGAATTTTAATCATCTGCATGTTTTCTGAGCATATTGATTCCGCAGGAAAAACAAAACGTTTATCATACATTACATCATTAACCCAAAAACTCACCCAGTATTCATTTGAAAGACCAAATACTTCTGGCATAATCGGCTCTATCTTTGCTGCTTCATTTGGTAATAACAGCTCAATACAATGCCTCAAGGTTGACGTTTTAATTTTTTGACCCGTTTGCGCATTCTCACCATACCCCGTTGTTGAAACAATAATGCCTTCCATAATATCTTCTCTTAAATTAAGAAGATAGGCATAATACACTTTTTCATTTTCAACAAGTACCTCAACAATAGCCACAGATACATTTTCAACTTTCGGGCCCTTCAATTCATCTTTCATTATTATCTGATTTGAGAAACAATTTTATCTGACATGTTTAAATACCTGTACAAATCAATGGTGTGTCCGATTTTTTCATCATTTTGTTTTCGGAACTCTTTATCATTTATTCTGCCCGGTGGGATTTCATAGTGTGAATCTCGTTTACTTCCCAAACGCACTATAACCCTGTTTTTACTTGGAATTGCAATCATATACTGACCCTTTAATCCTCGGCAATAATAAATTGGATTCCCCTTGTTTTTATAAACCCAAGTATGCCAACCATATCTCATATTTGGAACGTTTTCTTTGGTTTTCATTGATGGAGTTTCCAACATTTTATCTATGTACCATTTTGGTACAACCTGTTTGCCATTGTAAAAACCATTATTTAAAAGCAATTGCCCCAATAATGCATAATCACGAGCCGTAGCATACATGCAACAAAATGCCTTTTCATCGCCGCCTTCTTTGTCAAGACTCCAATAGGCATTGTTTCGAGCCCCTAGTGGAACCCATAGTTTCTCTTCAGTATATTGATTGATCGATTTACCTGTGGCCTTTTCTATAATAAATCCTAAGATCTGGGAATTGCCACTTTGGTAATTAAAGTTTACGCCGGGCTCATCAATAACACGCAAACGGGTAACCAAACCATATAAGTCAGATCCATAATACCCCTCAGCAGCCTCCGATAATGGATTCGCTCCACTTTCAACCCAATCAAAACCAGCGGACATCGTCAACAAATGACGTATCGTGATTTTTTCTCTTCCGTTTTTATTGAACTCTGGAATATACTTCCCTGCCAAATCATCTACACTCCTTATCTTGCCTTCTTCAATTGCAATGCCAATAAGCATTCCTATGACCGACTTTGCCGCTGAAAAAGAATTTGAAACTTGATTCTGAGTATGCTCATCAAAATATTTTTCATAGACCAAGGTGTCTCCTTGAAAAATCAAAAATGCTTTTGTATCCATTTTCTGATGATAATCAAGATCCTCTTTAGATAATTGACGAGACGAATTCGTATTCACAATAAAGTTGTAGGGCTGATTTGCCTTTTTAATCGTATTTACAGGAAATAGCTCTAAATCATAAATTGTAGGCCCCAACTTTCCTCTTAGATACGTTTTTGCAATACCAGAGTAAAGATAATATCTGCCCGAGAGAAGAATAAACAAGTTAACAATAACCACTACGGTTAAAAGACTATACGCTGTATATTTTAATGCTTTTTTAATCAAAACAATACTTAATTTTCTTTTAAAATGAAGCCGAAAAGTGACTTAAATTCCTCTATAATAATGGCTTCTACTTTCTTTTTATCGATCTTTTTACCAAGCTCTTTCTGCATGGAAGTTACGGCTTTATCATCTATTCCACAAGGCACAATATGAGAAAAGAAATCCAAATCGGTATTGACGTTAAACCCAATACCATGCATGGTAACCCACCGAGAACTTTTAACTCCCATGGCACATATTTTCCTTGCAGAGGGGAGCTCCGAATCTAACCACACGCCAGTCATTCCTTCAATACGAGACGATTGAATATTAAATTTTAATAGGGTATTTATTACCGCCTCCTCTAAGAAACGCATGTACTTATGTATATCAGTGAAAAACTGTTCCAAATCCAATATTGGATAGACAACAAGCTGACCCGGTCCGTGATAGGTGATGTCTCCTCCTCGATTGATTTTATAAAAGGACGCTTCTTTTGATTCCACTTCTTTCTCCGACAATAACAAATTCTCCTCTTTCCCACTTTTACCAATAGTGTATACATGTGGATGTTCACATAAAATCAAGTAATTAGAGGGTAGAGGGAGGTTTTCACCATTCCTAATGGCTATTTTACGGTCAATGGCTTGTCTAAAATAGTTCTCTTGTAAATCCCAAGCTTCTTTGTAGTCAACCAGCCCAAGATTGATAATAGTTACTTCAGGTAGAGATTTCATTAAAATTTAGCTAGCTCACCTTTTAGATAATCGATGATTTCAATATCAATAATGTCTGCACCATTCATCTCACATAGGTAGTAAGAAGCCCAGTCAACGATATTAATCAAATAAATAGATCTTTCAATAAAGGAATCTCCTTTGGCATGAACCAATAAAACCTTTCCGCATTTTTTCTCGACAGCCTCTTGTGAAATCTCAAATCGCCTGTAATTCCTTGGGTGGAGGTCTCCAGTATTGAAAAATATAGGGGCAAATCGATCATCCCCACCGGTCCATCCAACCAATTCATTGTGATTCATCTCAGGGATAACGTGATGCCACCCTAGGTACTTCGAGTTTTCATTAAACTGTTGGCGGGCCCTTACGATCACCCCTTCATACTTGGCTTCGGCATAATAAATCCCCACCTTTTTAAAGAGATGTGATGCCATTTCTTGAGCCAATTTATGTATCGATTCCTTTTCTTTTAAGATCAAATCTCCTCCCTTAAGCATACTTGCTTTGTGCTCGTGAGAAACGAATCCTAATTCGGCAAAAATATGAAGCAATTGAATCACTGAGTAGGCTAAGGCGCTTCTCGGAGGGTTCCCACCTGGCACAATAATACAATCGTAAGCGTTCTCCTCGCAAAAAGTCTTTAGCTTCCCGCCACTACAAATACAAATAATATGACTTCCCCTTGACTTCGCCTCATCAATCGCTATAGTCGTTTCCTCCGTATTACCAGAATAACTGGAACCTATTACCAATGTATTCTCATTTACAAATGCTGGAATAGTGTAATCATTAACAAGAGTGACAGGTAATTTGATCTCATCCATCAACCAGTTCGCCACCATTTTTGCTCCGATCCCCGATCCACCAAGACCACACATTACAATGTTCTTGATGTCATTTTTCGGTCTTTTTAGATTCGTAGACTCTGCAATGTTTATTGCTTCTTTTATATTGTCGGGGAATGCTTCTATTAATTCTTTCATAATTACTTCTTATAATGGGATATTTCCGTGTTTTTTATTCGGTATATTTTCTGTTTTGTTTTCGAGCATTTTAAATCCGGAGACCAATCTCGACCTTGTTTCTTTAGGAAAGATGACCTCATCGATAATTCCTCTTTCTGCAGCTCGATATGGATTCGCGAACATTTCAGCATACTCTGCTTCTTTCTCTAACCACTTTTCTTCTCTGTTTTCTGCAGATGCAATTTCTTTTTTAAATATTATTTCTGCAGCACCTTTTGCACCCATCACAGCAATTTCAGCAGTTGGCCATGCAAAATTAAGATCAGAGCCAATGCTTTTTGAATTCATTACATCAAACGCGCCGCCGTACGCCTTTCTTGTAATTACGGTGATTCTTGGAACCGTTGCCTCAGAAAAAGCATACAATAATTTTGCGCCATGTGTAATAATTCCTCGCCATTCTTGATCCGTCCCTGGAAGAAATCCTGGAACATCCTCAAAAACCAATAGCGGGATATTAAATGCATCACAAAAACGAACAAAACGAGCTCCCTTTCGAGATGAATCAATATCTAAAACTCCTGCCAATGAAATGGGTTGATTCGCAACTACTCCAATCGTTCTCCCCTCAAGTCTAGCAAAGCCAACTACAATATTTGTAGCAAAATCTTTATGTACTTCTCTAAAAGAGGATGTATCAATTACACACGTAATTACCTTTCTAATATCATAAGGCATCGTGGCATTTTCTGGTATAATAGATTCTATTTTTTCAAGATTTGATTTGTCAAATTCAAACACAGAAGGATGTGGTGCAAGCTCCTGACAATTTTGAGGTATATATGTGATAAAATCTCGGACCATTTTTAAACATTCAACATCGTTTCCTCCAATAAAATGATTCACCCCTGATTTTTCAGCATGTGCTTTTGCTCCCCCCAAATCTTCAGAGGTAACCTCTTCATGAGTAACAGTCTTTACGACATTTGGCCCTGTAACAAACATGTATGATGTTTCTTCTACCATGAAAATAAAATCAGTCAGCGCTGGGGAATAAACCGCTCCACCAGCACATGGCCCCATGATTACTGATAATTGAGGGATTACTCCGGATGCACGCGTATTTCGGTAAAAGATATCCGCATAACCGGCCAATGAAACAACGCCCTCCTGTATCCTCGCTCCACCAGAATCGTTTAATCCAATTAAGGGGGCTCCATTTTTTAAAGCCAAATCCATTATGCGGCAAATTTTTCCTGCGTGGGTTTCAGATAAAGACCCTCCAAGGACCGTGAAATCTTGAGAAAAGACGTAGATCAGCCTTCCATGGACTGTGCCGTAACCTGTCACAACACCATCTCCAGGTATTTTTTGCTTTTCCAGACCAAATGCCGTTGATCTGTGCTCTACAAGACCTCCGATTTCGTTGAAAGAGTCTGAGTCGAGTAATACATCTATTCTTTCCCTTGCACTGAGTTTGCCCTGTGCATGTTGTTTTTTGAGTCTTTCCTCTCCGCCACCCTCTTTCGCCTTGGCTCTTTTATTTAGTAATTGATTTTTATTGTCCATGATGATTTGAAACTGAACAAAAATAGGGAAAATTTAGTCTAAATCACCTTAAAGAAGGCATGTCACCGGATATTTCTAAACACAAGAAATGGTTGGACCGATAAAAAGATAAAAAAGGAGATGATTAATACGATTTCAGGGACAGGCAAAAAGAGGACGAGCAAGTAAATCACCACCCAAAATAATATTCTATATCGTTGAATACTTTGATTATTTAAAAGAACCTGTGCTCTTACCGAATAGGGAATACCCATTTTGTTTTCATTTCTAATTTTCATGACCTCATTTAGTAATAAAAGAGGTAAAAGCACCACACCTTGGGATATTCCCATTTCCTCATAGGTCAAAAAATAAATAAATGAATCTCCAATATTTGTATGAGAAAATGCGCCAACAACAATACAATGTATTAATACAACCTCAAGAAAAGTAAAAAGGAAAGCCTTGAAAATTATTGTGTTTCTATTTTTTAATTCACCGAGGGGTTTAAGGCGCCTTTTTATGAAAAAGGTTCTAAAAAGCAAATCAAACAAGAAGAATAACGATATAAAATAAAACCCCCAATCCCAGAATAAAAAGCCTATCAATGGAAGAGCTACATCTCCCAATAAGGCGCTTATAATCTCTATTTTTTTCACAGCTTCTTTTTCAATTCTCTGGCACGACTTTTTGCCATTTCTTGTGTTTCATTGAATTGGTTTAATGTGACCAACACGCCCCTTTCTTCAGGCCTTATTGCGAGAGCCCTAGAATAGTTCTTTAATGCGTTGGTGATGTCCCCTTTATCCTGATAGGCAATCCCCATATTTACATATGCGTCTATATGGTGCTCATCTTTATCCACTACCTGGGAGTAGTAATACAAGGCGCTGTCTAACTCCTGGTATTTAAATTGTAAGATTTGACCCGTCTGGCAATAAGCTTCATAAAACGTATCGTCTTGTTCAATCATCTCCTTGTAGATTCTCATGGCTTCACGCTCTTTCCCAAACTCCCCATAAGCGTATGCTAAAGCATACTTGTAGTCCAAGTTTTCTGGTTGAATTTGAACGGCAGAAAGGTAGTGGTCCAAACATAACGGATCATTTCTTTGATCAAATAATAGTCCCAAATGCATATAGGCCACATGATATTCCGGATCGATCTGAGTAATATAAGAATAGGTGTTTATCGTACTGTCAAATAATGTCTCGGCAAACTTTTGTGAATCAGCATCATCCATTACTGCATAGTATCTAATTTTAAAAATACTTCCCTTTAACCGATATGCATCGATGCATTTTCTGTCAATTCTCAGGGCTTTTTCTATCCAATCATTTGCATTTTCAAAATCTTGAAGAAGTGCGTAGGTATTTGCCAAACCAACAATAGCATCAAGATTCGATTTGTTTTCATTAACAAGTCTTAAAAAATACCCCTGAGCAACCGTCTTATCTTTTTCTGTGCTCGTAGGTCTATTGATGAGCGCCTGAGCGTATAGTAACCTCGATTCAAACTTATTGCTATCCAATCGTAAAGCTCGAGCAGCATCTGAAAATGCATTTGAAAAATCATAGTTCTCCAATGCCAAGTTTCCTCGCTCTATCAAAGCATTAATATCATCAGCGTTTTTAGAGATGAGGCCATCTAATCTTTCTCTCGAAAGCTCGTATTCGTTTGTCGCACTTGACTTGGCAATAAAGGTTTTATTGTCTTTCTTTTCTTCCTCTGTGGAGCAAGCATAAAGCAATGAGGAAATCAAGAAAAAGAGTATAATTTTGCTATTCATTAGCACAAAAGTAATGGTTTTTGTTTTGCCCAATAAATTCTTAATTTTGTAACTGAATTATTCAGAACAATTATGCGAAATAAAATCACTTTGACTCTTTGCTTTCTTTTTATTTGGAGCTACAATACCTTCTCTCAGGGGTGCTCCCAATGTAAGCTGCTATCCGAACAAGGAAGTGACTTAGAAGAAGCTAGTTTCGGAAATAATATAAATATCGGAATCTTGTTTTTAATGGTAATTCCATATTTGATTCTCATGTTTCTTTTCAGAGAACAGATTAAGAATTTTTTAGTCCGGGTTTTTGCAAAACGCAGTTAGTCCCATACTACAGAAATTTTACCCGTAGAGTTGCCGCTTTCAAGAAGATCATGCGCTTTATCGATTTCGGAAGCAGGAAAAACACCTCCAACACAAACTTTTATTTTTTGATTCTTGTAGAGCTGTATTGTCTCTCTTAAAGCCTCATTCATTATTAAGGGGTGATGGTCTGCTATTTTGAGCATGTTCACTCCCAAAATACTGCGAGAGCTCATCATTAACCCTGCAGGTATTATCAAACCCATTTTTCTTAAAAAGTTCAATGCAGAAAGTAGGCCAAATTTGCCTCCAGAAAGAGCTGCTCCTCCAAATATAAAAAGTCGTCCTCCAGCACCAAGATGTTTCCAGTCTTTTTTGAAGGTGGCTCCACCGACGGCATTATAAGAGATGTCAATGGTGTCCCCTTTTAAAATATTACTTAACTCTGTGGAATAATCACTCGCTCGATAATTAATAACGTGGTCAGCACCTAATTCCTTAACGAGATCAACCTTTTTTGCATTTCCGACTTTAGCGATAACAATTGCCCCTTTGCGTTTTGCAAGCTGAATCAGTATGGTTCCAACGCCGCCTGCTGCTGCATGAACTAGAACCTTATCACCCTTTCTTATTGGAGATAAGACGTCGGTCATATAATATGCTGTCACAGCTTGAGTGCATAGTGCCAAAACTTCCTGACTTGGCAAAGCTCCAATTTCAAACGCAGCATTGCTTTTTGTAATTACATGCCGACCATAAGCTCCAAACCTGCAAAATGCAAGTACTCTTTTCCCCAGTATGGATTGATCAACATCAACCCCAATCTTTTCCACTGTCCCAACGGATTCGTATCCTATTACACATGGCATCGGTGGGGCGTCTTTGTATAGGCCATTACGAGCCATAACATCAGCATAGTTTAAACCAAATGCTTCATTTTTAATGAGAATTTCGTCAGGTTTAAGTGCTGGTAAGTCAACTTCTCTAATCTCAAATGCCTCTATGGACTTTCCTTTACCCTTTAAAACAACTGCTTGTGTTTTCATGCTAGAATCTGAAAGATACGCCTCCCATTACCTGTATCGGTTGCACAGGGTAATTATACCAGGAATAATATCTCTGAGAAAACATATTGTTGAATTGCAAAAATGCTGTAATGCGTTTGTTGTATTTATACTCTACGCCTAGATTAAAATCAACAATAGGCCCTAAATTGATATAATATTGTCCATCTTCCTCAATCACATCATCTCCTGATTCATAAACCATTGCCTTTCTTCCCGTCTCTATAGTTCCGTTCAAATTTAAAATGAACTTATCAAATAAATTGTATGTACCTCTCAATTCAAATTCCAGTGTTGGTAGGTTGGGTGCAAATGCATAATTCATTAATTCGTAGCTATTGTATCGCGCCAGCCCATCAATTTTCAATTTCTCATCAAGCTGATAAAAAATAGAAGCCTCGATGCTTGTTTGATTTAAGCTATCATAAATCACCTCAAAAGTATTATTATACAACCCCATTGTATCTATTCTAAAGAACGCTTTATTCGTGATTTTCTTGAAGCTTGCATTTACATTAAAGCCCATACGTTTACTTAAGGTGCCTTTTACTCCACCATATATATCGTATGGATTGTTTTCATTGTGAAGCGAAATTGAGGTATTTATGAATTGATTGATCGAGGACAATCCCGTAAAGGTATTTTGTGATAAGCCACCGCTTATTCCTGCAAAAGGAATAAAAATATCATTAAATAAGGAATATTTAATTTCTGCTTGAGGATAAATGTAAAACTTATTTTCCTCGGCAATATCCAATGCCAATGCAAAACCCACGTCGACCTTAAACTTATTGTCCATTAATTGAGTTAATACTCCAGGCTTCAAATCTATTATTGTATTAGGCGTAAATCTACCTACCGAAGATGGCAGTAAAATCTCGTCTTCTATACCGAATTTATAATGGTTGTATCGCACTCCCAACGTGGCATAAAAGGTCTCACTTCTGTACTTGTACCACCCTTTGGTTTTAAAATTTAGATTGTGTTCCTTCGTTTTCCAATCAGATAAAGAATCTTCGAAGGGTGACTTTGAAAATGAATATTTATAATCTAGGTCAACCGAATAATTCATGATTTCCATTTCTCCAAAATCAGAAGTGTAATTAAACGATCCTCCTATACTCTGTAGTCGTTGACGTATATCGTCTTTATCGATGGTGTCATTTGGAATTCCATAATAATGGAATCCATTATTTACGTAATCTATTTGTCCACGTAAATTATATCTATTATTTACCACCTTCCCGTAAATGGAGGCCATTGTTCTGTCATAGTTGGCAGGCGCATAAACAATACCATCACGGTCTTTTATGCGTGCAAATGAGCTTATGTGGTCAAGTGTTACTCCATAATGGTATCCTTTCGAACGGGTAGAGTTATACACGAGCTGACCTAAGGGCATGATTCCCGAACCCATCCCAACTTTAGCATAAAACGGATACAATTGTTTCAGCTTATCACTGGTTTCTATCTCTGCTGCTTTTATCTGATCAAGAGTAATCTTTGTGGGTTGCTGAAATACCAATAAGGGATAAGAAGGAACTTTAGATGGTTTAACTGAATCAATAATGCCCGGCAATGTTGTTATCCTAAAAGACGGTTCAACAACCCTGCTTCCTCTACCGTCAATGGTTACATCCGGGGGTTGGCAATAGGCTATTATCGTTACAGACAAAAACCAAAATAACAGGAGTATTTGTTGTTTAATCTTCATCTATTTCAATTTTTGTTTCATTTTCGCCTTCTGTGCTTTCTGGAGTTGTATTTTTTAATCTTTCTATGGTTACCATCAATTCCTCCGCTTCCTGAAGAATGCCATCATCTGTAATAGGGTAATGTTCAATAACTGCATTCAAATTTTGCTCTGCTTGAACCAGGTCCGCCTCTTCTACTAAGATTTTTGATTTCAAAATCAGGCCTTTCGCAATCCAAAAATCATAGCTTGGCTTCATCTTTAATAGTTCTTGTATTTCAAGATTGGAGGTCTCTAAATCTCCTTGCTCAAAGTGCATTTGAGCCAATGTGAATTGAGCCTCAGAGCCCATGAAAGTGGTATTGTTATCAACAAGCCAATTTAAAGGGGCAAAAGCCTCGTTAAATAGTTTTAGGTAATAACAAGATAATCCTAAGGCATATTGCGCCTCCGATTTTAGGGTTTCACTTAATGAAGGATTTTCCATGACCAAGACAGCGTATTCTCTGCTCATTTGATAACTTTCCATGAAAAATGAAGACCTCATGATGCCCAATCGGGACACGTTAATTGATGTCGGTGTTGAGGCCAACTGCTCAAGTTTTTGATAATACATTAACGCTCTTGAATAATTCTTGATGCCATAATAATAATTCGACGTTATCGCCGCTGAAGACTCTTTGAAGCTTCCAGAATTAGCATTTAAGGCATTTTCGAAATTCTTGATGGCATTTATAGTGTCCGACAGCTGTAAATAAGAATCTGCTAAATAGTAATAACCGTCACCGATGTGTTTTCCGTTTAGACTAAAATTCTCAACATATACATTGAATTTAAATACGGCCTCATTGTAATTCGTATCCAAGTACGCTTGGATTGCTGGCCCATAAAATAAATTCTCCTTTTCGTCATCTGAATAATCTATACAAGAGTATCTTTCCACTACATCTGCCGCTTTGCCTGGCTTGTTCTGAGCCGTGTATATGTCAAGCAAGCCTTTAGCTGCAATTTCACAAATATCGGATTCCATCTCGTGTTCAGAAAGGATTTTTAAATACGCCGTTTCCGATTTAACATATTCCCATTTTTTAAAATATGAATTGGCAATTCCTATTTGTGCATCAATCACAAATGAAGAATTAGGATAGTCGGCAATAAGGCGCTCATAATATTTCAAGGCCTGGTCATTTTCTCCTATTGAAGAGTAGGTTTTTGCCAGTTCATAATCCGCATTCATCGTATATTTAGAAAGAGGGTAGTCTAAAAGAATGGTATTTAAATGTGCTATTTTATCCTCTGTTTTCCCACTATACCCGCATGTTTTTGCCATGTAGTAAAGTGCTTTATCATTGAGCTCGGTATCATAAGAAAGGGCTTTTTCGTAAAACTCTAATGCCAATGAATTTTCTTTCTCAATGTAAAATTGGTCTGCAACCCTAAAAGAGGCATCTACAATTTTAGTTAGGTCATCTGGGTTCGACTGAATATAAATTCTGAAATTTTCCGAAGCCCTAATGAACTCCTCTCTTTCCTTGTAAGCATAAGCCATATTGTAATAAGCGTCGATTTTTTCAGGAATTGAATTCGAAGCTGGAGAAGAAATGAAATCCTTGTAAAAACTTATTGATTCACGAAACTTCTTTAATCGGTAATACGCATCTGCCATCCAATATTTTGATAGAGCAACGAGCTGAGGATCAATTTGATGTTTTGATACTTCTGAAAATGCATTGATACAAGAATTATATCTTTTTTTCAAAAAGAGCTCTACACCATGATTGTAAGAAATAGTTTGATAGACTCTTTTCAGTCGCGTATCGAGGTTTGGCAATTTATTAAGCGATTCTATAGCCTTTTTATAATTGCTTGTAGATGAATAAACGTTAATTAAATACTGATAAACATCTTTCTTGCGTGTTGAATTAGGATACCTCTCAAGGTAATTCTCAAAAGCCCTTACCGACTCATCGTAAGGGTTAATATCGATGTCAAAGGATATCACTGCAAAATTATACAAGGCATCTTCTTTAATTTTTTCAATCGCTGTCATTTCAGATGCACTCTCAAATGCACTTCTTGCGGGTAGTAGTTTTTCACTAAATAAATAGCTCTCAGCAATCTGATACATTGCTATTTGACCTAAGCTATCATCAAATCTGGCTACCTTGTCTAAATAATTAATGGCATTTTCATAATCTTTTAAGCTGAAATAAGAATAACCCAATTCATATGCATCATCTCTACTTATTTTAGATTTTCTCGCATATTTGATTAAATAATCCGTGGCTTCCTGATAGTTCCCTTTTTTATAATGGGCATGACCAATTATATGATTGACATCTGCCTCATGATTGATTAGCTTGCAAGCCAAAACTTTAGGAGCATATGCAATAACCGCATCAGCATTCTCTTGTTTATGATAGATCTGCACCACATAATATGGCACAATTCCACAATAATTGGTGTTTTTCTCAAGGTCTAAAAATTGCTCTAACGCAAGCTGATAAGACCCTCTTTCATAACACAGGTGGGCGAAAAAATATTTACTCGGTGCTGCGTATTGAGATTTTCCGTTTATGTTTTCTCTGAATACCTTGATGGCCAACTCCTTGATTCCGTTTTGCAAAGCACAATACCCCATTTTAAAATGGTATTCTTCCTTGTAACTTGAATCTAAGTCTGCTGCCGTAATCTTCTCGAACCAAAGCTGAGCATCGTCATAAGATTGATCATGAAAAAAGAATCGTCCTATCTTGAAGCTGATCATTTTTCGATGAATGTTCTCTGGGTATAATCGATTATACTCCATAAGTAGAGGGATCGCATCGAAATTATAAAGCTCTAAAGCCGATACCCCTTCATAATAAAGGGCTTTTTGATAAAGAGGGTCATTTGGATTATCGCAGCTATTTATAAAATCTCTATATTCTTTTTTTGCAGCGCCATACTGCAAATGAGAATAAAGCTCCTCTGCTTTAAAATAAGCTTCGTAAATACTATTGTACTTGTCTGTTCTTTGTGAAAACAAAAACAAGGGGATAAACAGGAACCCAATAAACCAACACTTTAAAATAACTGTACGCACTTGACAAATTTAAACGGTCAAACAAAAGATGCCATTTAAAGCTTCAAAAGTTTTAA
>DAIPZI010000002.1:0-6548 GCA_036782275.1 Crocinitomicaceae bacterium | reverse complement strand
TGACAAATTTAAACGGTCAAACAAAAGATGCCATTTAAAGCTTCAAAAGTTTTAAACCTTATGATGTTAAGATAAAAACAGCTCACCCCTATTAATAGACAAGATGATTCTGCAAATTTGTATAAATACATAATGATAATGTCACTAGTCGTTACTCTTAAAAATGCTCAAATATTTCAAAAAGGAAACAAGGTCTTATCCGATGTAAACTTTGAAATTGAGGAATCACAATTCGTCTATTTGATAGGTAAAACGGGAAGTGGAAAGAGCAGTTTATTAAAAACCATTTATGGTGAGCTGAAGCTAAACGAAGGCCTGGGAAATGTTGATGAATTTGATTTAACAAAAATCAAGACCAAAGAAATTCCATACTTGAGAAGAAAAATCGGTATCGTATTTCAAGACTTTCAGCTCTTGATGGATCGGACGGTAATCCAAAACCTTTATTTTGTCTTAAAAGCCACGGGCTGGAAAAAGAAAGATGTAATTCATGACAGAGCGGTAGAATGCCTTAAACTGGTTGGCGTGGAGGATCAGGCACATAAAATGCCACACGAATTGTCAGGAGGAGAACAACAACGAGTGTCAATTGGTAGATCACTATTAAATAAACCGAAGTTGATTTTGGCCGATGAACCAACTGGGAATCTAGACCCTGAGACTTCCGAAGAAATCATGAATCTACTTATTGCCATTGCAAAAGAAGAAAAAACAGCAATTCTAATGGCCACCCATGATATGCATATCGTAAATAAATTCCCAAATCGAATTGTAACAGTTAAAGACGGTTTAGTGACTGAAAATACCTAGGTAATTTCACCCGCAATTGAAATAGAAAGTAGCTCCTTTACTTGTTCCACATCCTCATAATTGCCCAATAAAAACATCAATTTTGTAATGGCTGCTTCAGTGGTCATATCACGACCGCTAACTACACCTGCCTTATTGAAAAAAGAACTCGTTTTATAAGCCCCTTGCTTTACTTCGCCAGAGCTACACTGAGTAATATTCAAAACAATTCCACCACTTTGTATAAAACCTGATAGACATTTTTGAAAGTCAAGATTTGAAGGCGCATTACCGGATCCGAAAGATTCAATTACAATGGCCTTGGTACGATTGATATTAAATAGCTCTTTGTAAATGGAAATATCAAATCCTGGGAATAGCTTAATTAATGCAATATTGCTTGACGCGTTCAATAAAAAAGTTGGTTTTTCACTTTTTGTACGTAATAATGACTCCCATTTATACTTGATATTGACACCAGCTATTGCAATTTCTGGGTAATTTGGAGATTGAAAAGCTTCAAATTGATTTGAGCTTACTTTAGAGCTTCGGTTCCCTCGGTATAATGAGTATTCAAAATAAACGGCGACCTCCTGAATGATTGATTCTCCATTAGAATCTTTAGCTGCCGCTATTTCAAGTGCTGTTATTAAGTTTTCTTTTCCATCTGTTCGTATTACACCTATTGGTAATTGTGAGCCAGTCAATATGATCGGTTTTCTGAGGTCTTGAATCATAAAGCTTAATGCAGAAGCTGCGAAAGACATGGTGTCTGTACCGTGGAGTATCACAAATCCATCAAAATGATCATACTCCTTTTGAATAACTTTTGCGATTCTCGTCCAATCATTCGACCCCATTTCGGATGAGTCAACAGGGTTTTTAAAGCTTTGAGTTGTAATGTCTATTTGCAACCTGTTTAGCTCAGGGATATGTTCGTATACACTATTAAAATCAACGCTTCCGAGATGACCCGATTCAGGATCTTTAATCATTCCTATGGTACCTCCGGTATACAAGACTAAAACCTTACTCATGATATAAATTTTTGAATATTAAATAGCTCTTCTGCATTGAGCGTTGTTCTTTCGATGATTTGACTTTCCGAACATTCATAGATCTCAGACAACTTGGTTACCACAAAGCTAAGGTATGAGCTCTCATTTCTTTTTCCACGAAATGGTCTCGGAGCCAAATATGGTGCATCCGTTTCCAATAGAATATTTGAGAGGTCAATATTCTGGATTACACCCGGTAATTTTGATTTTTTATAGGTAATGGTTCCACCAATCCCCATCTTAAAACCTCCATAAGACAAAATGTGTTCAGCATCGCTTTCTGTCCCCGAAAAACAATGGAAAACGCCTTTTAAATTCGCATCATTTTCTTCATCGAGCACCGCAAATATTTCTGGATAAGACTCGCGTGCGTGAATCACAATAGGTAGCTTGAGCTCCTTTGCCCACCGAATCTGTAAACGAAAAGCATCTGACTGCTCTTGTACATATTTTTGATCCCAATATAAATCAATTCCAATTTCTCCCACAGCGATATACTGCTCTTTTGCGTTGAACAATTCAACCCTGATTTTTTCTAAAGTATTTGAATAGCCGGCATCGATAGAGCAAGGATGAAGACCCATCATTGGAATACAATTTTTATGGCTACTGCAAAGATCAAGCATGGGTCCTATTGAATCAAGATCAATATTGGGCAAAAGAAGGTATTTTACTCCTTTTTTCTCTGCTCGAACTACAACGTCGTCTCGATCTTCATCAAATTTTGAGCTGTAAATATGTGCGTGAGTATCAATCATTCTAAAACAAAGATAAGCTCAGCCCTATTTGGAATGGGCGCAATTGAACACTCTGCTCAGAAGGGAATAAACTCAAGGGGTTAAATATTCCTATTAGTGACCAATTTCGGACACCAAGTCTACAATACATGGCTGTATATAACCATCTCATATCCTGCATTCTCTCTTCATTGTATTCCTCATTCTCATTTTCCCAAAACTTTGTTTTTGAAAATATAGCGGGTTGTATTCCTAACCTTGCTCCAATTATGAACTTGACATGTTTCCATCCTAATGACTTTAATCTTAATTCCAAAGGGACGTACAGTTGATGTATGGTTAATATGGAATAAATCAAGCTGTCATTTGGACTAGGCAGTTCGGTGTCAACGGATTGATGTTGTGTATTAAAAAACACCCGATCAAGAGAATGGTTGAGGTATGAATAGCCCAATCCTAAACCAAAGGTGACCCGTTCAGTTGACCGAATTTGAATGTCTTTATTGAGGCTAAAGTGATAGCCAATTGAATTCCATTTGTTTTGAAAAGGATTGATGTCTCCCAACCAGGTATTGTAGGTAGCATCAATAATAAACCGATCGTACTTCCTGTAGTCCGCATCATTAATCGGACGATTTCCATTAAAATACCAAAATAAACCAGGTCTGTCTCGAGAGACCAAATTATCGTCTTTTTGACCAAACAAAAGACTAGGGAACAACAAGAAGATTAAAAGAAGTCTCATTTTATATTTCTTATTGATTTTTCCCATTTCCAAGCATCACGCACAGCATCCTTGATGTTTCGTGAGGACCTCCATCCCAATAAAGAAAAGGCATAATCAACATTCGCATAAATTTCAATTACATCGCCCGACCGCTTGGGACCAAATACATAATTTAGCTCCATATTGTTTTCCTTTTCAAAGGCACGTACGAGTTCCAAAACACTTGTCCCTTTTCCCGTTCCTACATTTACAATTTCATGACAACCTTCCTCTATAGATAGCAAATAATCCATGGCCTTTACATGTGCCTCTGCCAGATCCACGACATGAATATAATCTCTAACACAAGTTCCATCCGTCGTTGGATAATCCTTACCAAAAATCACAAGTTTCTCATGTATGTCTGCTGCCGTTTGTGTTATAAATGGAAGTAAATTATTCGGTTTTCCGACTGGAAGCTCACCAATTAAAGCTGATTCATGTGCTCCAATCGGATTAAAATACCTCAAGCTCATCATTCTTAATTGCTTATTGGAAATAAACAAATCATCAATAATTTGTTCCCCAAGCCATTTTGTGTAGCCGTATGGGGAAGTCGGAATGGATTTGGCTGTGTTTTCGTTGACCTCTTTTAAACCCATTGGTTCACCATATACCGTACATGATGAAGAAAAAACAAAAGGAATCTCTGGTCTTTTCTTTAATACACTTAGCACAGATACCAATCCAGTAATATTATTCGAATAATACTTTAGTGGATTTTCTACGGATTCACCAACCGCTTTGTATGCTGCAAAATGAATTACGCCTGATATGGAGTAGGTTTCAACTATTTCTTCTATTCTATTTTGGTCACAGACATCACAAACGACATGCCTTGGTTCAAAACCAATTATTTGAGAAAGACGTTTTAATACGGATGAATCCGAATTTCGATAATCATCCAAGATGATTGGGTCATAACCAGACTTCACTAACTCTACCACGGTGTGAGACCCAATATAACCTGCCCCTCCTGTGACTAAGACCTTTTTTGACATGCATCAAAGGTAGAGAAATTCAACTATTTTTATGGTGTGAAAGAAAATGAATTTAATTTCAAATCAAGACTTCCGAAAAGGGCTTCAAGACTCACCTTGTTGAGACTGATTATATATGCGATACTATCTATCGGTTTATTGATCTACGTTTATAAGTATTATTTTTGATGTTCAAGATTAAATAAATGATTAAACTACTGATGTATTTATTGATGGCAGGAAGCTACAATGAGTCCGATTTAAAGCTCGTAATCACAGGCGTTGATGACGTTAAAGGGTCAATGTACATTGCAGTATTTGACAATAAAGAATCATTCCCGGATTTTGGAAAGCAATTGGTTGAAAAAGTGCTGCCTGTGGATTCCAAAACGCTCAGCTGCACCTTTAAGGATTTGCCGAATAGTGATTATGCAGTTGCGATATTTCACGATAAAAACAATAATGGCAAGCTTGATAAAAATGCATTTGGTATTCCACTTGAACCTTATGGTTTTTCACAAAATGCTCGAGCCCGATTTAGTGCCCCTTCATTTAACGATGCTAAAATAGTACTTGATGGAAATCAATCTATTGAGATCACCATTCAATAATAATTTTTAATTACTCAAATTCAATAAGAACTTCTCCCTTATCGACGACTTGTTCTGCATTGATGAATATTTCTTTAACAACGCCTTCTCCATCAGACTTTAAGATGTTTTCCATTTTCATGGCTTCTAAAGACAGCAGTGAATCTCCAATATTGATTTGATCTCCAGGTTTTACCATTATTTTCAGGACTCTTCCTGGCATCGGCGAAGAAAGTTCTTTTAACTTTTTCACCTTCTTCTTGTCTAAACCCATTTGAGAAATAAGATCCAAAAGAGCGTAT
Source organism: Crocinitomicaceae bacterium (assembly GCA_036782275.1). Classification (GTDB taxonomy): domain Bacteria; phylum Bacteroidota; class Bacteroidia; order Flavobacteriales_D; family Crocinitomicaceae; genus UBA952. Next base: position 1,326 of record DAIPZI010000002.1, on the reverse strand, counting down.
TTTCGTTTTACCTCAAATACTCTGTGATTCAATTTTAATTTTAGCGTGTGGTCTTCTAAATTTTGATCTAAAACCTCTCCATTAAAAGTTTTACCATTGAATGAAACAACAAAATAATTTCTATCTAACCATTCTACTTTGGCATTCCCTTTTGGAGTCTGAGCCTCTCCATCAATTAAAAACACATTATTCTCTGACATATTACAAAGTTATCATTTCTTAGTCTACTTTAGAAAGACTGAATTTAATGTCATTTTCTGACTCAATAGTTTCCGTAAAATAATCATTGATCAGCTCCTTAAAAATAATAGTGTTGGCCAAAACCTCATCAGAAATGTATTTCTGATTTTCTTCGATTGCCCGTTGAATGGATACAGAAGACTCTATACTTACGGCAATTCGGTCGGTAACATCAAGCCCTTTTTCCTTTCGAAAATTTTGAACTCTATTGACAACTTCACGGGCAATTCCTTCGGATTTGAGTCCCTCAGAAATAGATATGTCTAACGCAACAGTAAGGCCATCTTCACTTGAAACTAACCATCCCGGAATGTCTTTAGTATTGATTACAAAATCATTTAAATCCAACACAACCTTGTCTCCATTCACCTCTCCAATCCACTCTCCGGTCGACTCAAGGGAAGAGATGTCATCTGCAGACCACCCAGAAATAAGTGAGGCAATGGCTTTCATGTGCTTGCCGTATTTTGGACCAATACTTTTGAAATTCGGCTTGATGCTTTTGACGAGGATGTCGTTGTCCTCGGTTATTATCTCGAGCTCCTTAACATTGACTTCTGAGAGGATTAGATCTCTCACATGGTTTATGTGACTCACCGTGTCCTGATTAAGAACAGGAATCATTATTTTTTGTAGAGGTTGTCTGACACGAATACGCTCTTTTTTTCTTAATCCCAAAACCAAGGAACAACAGCGCTGAGCCAATTCCATTTGAGACTCCAAGGTCTTCTGTACTACCTTTGAGTCTGAAACAGGAAAATCTACAAGGTGAACTGAAGCCGATGTTGATTTTTGAGAACCTTGATTTAAATCTAAGTATAACCTATCCATAAAGAAAGGTGCAATTGGAGATGCGACAATTGAAATGGTTTCAAGACAAGTATATAAAGTTTGGTATGCGGCAACTTTATCTCTTGGGTCGTCATTTTTCCAAAATCTTCTTCTACAAAGTCGAACATACCAATTAGAAAGCTGCTCGGTCACAAATTCTTGTATGGCCCGACCCGCTTTGGTTGGCTCATAAGAAGAATAACTGTCATCTACCTGCTGAACCAACGAATTGAGCTTTGATAAAACCCAACGGTC
>DAIPZI010000001.1:0-24119 GCA_036782275.1 Crocinitomicaceae bacterium | reverse complement strand
ATGCTGGGACTTTCCCTTCACTCCATCGGTCAGAACAGGTATCATGTTGATGAGACCCGCTATTTCGAGCCGGAAGAATACCAGGAACATATTTATGACTCATATAATGACATATATGAATGGGTAACTTGTCCAGTAGCCTATCGAGCCTTGAAGGCTGATCACGAGGGAGTAAATGGAATTGTATTTGATACCTTAAACAATGGCCAGCTCATAGAAGAATCTCATTGGAAAAATGGCACCTTAAATGGTGTTAAAAAAACATGGTATGAAAATGGACAGTTAAAGATTGAAGGAAATTTCAAAGACGGAAATCTTGTCAGTAAAATATGCTGGGACGAAAAAGGTAAGAAAATCAAATGTGATTAAATCAACTCTGACTAATAAGCCCTTTCGTTTCGGTCTTCCTTCCAGTTGATAAAAGCCTTGTTCACGACCTTATTCCCACCAGGTGTTGGATAATTTCCTGTGAAATACCAATCCCCCTTATTATTCGGACAGGCCAAATGCAAATTCTCAATGGATTGATAAACGATATCAACAGGAGCTTTCATGCCTTCAGGCGTCAACAACTCTGCAATTCGCTTTGAAATTTCTTGCGGAGTAAAAGGATCATATATTTTCTTGACGTAATTAATAACCTCTTCCTTGGGCTTATCTAGCTGAGACAAACACAGCTGATAGACCTCATCGATAAGAGATTCTTTTCCCTGTTCTCTCAACAAAGAGATCGCGGCATTAAAAGCGATAAAATCTCCAAGTTTGGCCATATCAATACCATAGCAATCCGGGTATCGAATCTGAGGCGCCGAAGAAACGACAACAATTTTTTTCGGACTCAAACGATCCAATATTTTGAATATACTTTGTCGAAGAGTTGTACCTCGCACAATACTATCGTCGATAACCACCAGGTTATCCTGATTTGCACGAATTCCTCCATAAGTAATGTCGTAAACATGAGAAACCAGATCGTTTCTGGAATCATCCTGAGTGATGAAAGTTCTAAGTTTAGCATCCTTGATGGCAATTTTTTCTATTCGGGCTCTTTGGTTGATGATTTTTTCTAAATCTTCTTTACTTGCACCTAGCCCTAATTCCTGAAGCTGAACAATTTTCTTCTCATTCAAATGAGACTCAAGACCTTTAACCATTCCATAGAAAGAAATTTCTGCTGTGTTTGGTATAAAGGAAAAAACAGAATTGTCAAGATCATGGTCTATCGTATCCAAAACAGGCTCTACAATCAATCGTCCCAATTCCTTTCGTTCCGTATAAATGTCTTTGTCTGAACCTCTGGAAAAATAAATTCTTTCGAACGAACATTTACTTACAACTGTTGGCTCATTGATGAGATGTTCCTTAACCAATCCGTTTTTCTTCACAATTAAAGCATGACCTGGATTTAACTCTTTGATGTCCTCAACCTGCAGGTTAAATGCCGTTTGAATTGCAGGCCGTTCGGAAGCCACAACACAAACCTCATCGTCTTCGTACCAAAAAGCTGGACGAACTCCGGCTGGATCTCTCAACACAAAAGCATCTCCATGACCAAGCAGGCCTGCCATGGTATATCCACCATCCCAATCCTCACTGGCCTTTTTAAGTATTTTTTGAATTTCTATATGCTCTGAAATTTGTCCATACACTTCTAAATTCGAGTCGTACTCTTTTTTGAAGCGGTGATACAATTCATCATTTTCAACATCTAGAAAATGTCCTATTTTTTCCAACACGGTAACCGTATCTGATTTTTCTTTTGGGTGCTGACCGACCTTTAAAAGTACTTCAAAAAGCTCATCGACATTGGTAAGGTTAAAATTACCTGCAACAACTAGGTTTCTTGTAATCCAATTGTTTTGACGCAAAAATGGATGGCAGCTTTCTTTCGAATTCTTTCCAAAAGTACCGTATCTAAGATGTCCAAGAAAAAGCTCTCCCGTAAACCCTGCCGATTTTTTGAGGTAATCTATATCATTTATTTTTTCAGGATGTTTTTCATAAATATCCTCGAATCTAGAATTGATCTGTTTGAAAATATCCTGAATGGGAGCTTTGTTGATAGAACGAATGCGCGAAATATATCTTTCGCCCGGATTCATGTCTAATTTTATATTAGCTACACCGGCACCATCTTGTCCTCGATTGTGTTGTTTCTCCATGAGTAAATGAAGCTTATTCACTCCATAGAATGCAGTTCCATATTTTTCTACGAAGTACTCTAGGGGTTTCTTTAACCTCAAAAGGGCTATACCACATTCATGTTTAATTGGATCACTCATCAGTCGATTTAAATGGTCGTGGCGAAGATAACCATTTCATAAGAAAGACAATGAAAAATTTACAGATGTGCTCCAGGCTGACAACAAAGAGGTAATTTCTTTACATCCTCTTCTTTCGGCTCAACATCATCTGCCGTATACCCAATAGCTGCAACATGCTTTCTGAGCTTATCGGCTGTAATTTTTTTTGTTTTGTACTTAATCTTCAAAGACATATCCTCAAGATTTAGTTCAGCGTATTGAACACCCGGGACAAAGTTCATCACTTCTTCGATCTTGTCCTTGCACATTCCGCACTGTGCAGAGGTATTAAAAACTACTGTTTGAGATTTTTGGGCATTGATTGCTCCCGTAAAAAGCAAGAAGAACACAATAATAAAACCGTTTATATATTTTTTAGTCATGATATAAAGTTAAAAGTTATTTTTCATTTTCTTTTTTAATCGAATATCGCAATCCGACATAAATGTTGTACCCAATAATGGGACCCCATGCTCTTGTAGCATCAAAATTAGGGCCAAAAGGGTTTTCGGGTTCAATGATGGGGTTCTCTTGTCTGTAATTTGTTAGATTTTCTCCACCTACATAGAAATCCCATTTTTTAAGCTTATAAGTAATTTGAGCATTTAATCTTGGGAATACATCACTGTATTCGCGACTTGATTGAGAAGAGGATGCAAGTCTTGCTCTTCCTAAAACTGAAACTGTAATATCATAATCCCAACGCTTATTTCTTGTGGTGTAGGCGATATTCAAAAAGCCACGATGTTTTGGGATCATTACTTTGGCCTGGAGGCTATCTCCAAATAATGAGCGAACATCCAAATACTTATATGCTCCTCTCAATACAAACCTTTTCAGCGGCTCAATAGAAACTTCTGCCTGAAAACTATTGGAAACAGATTGATCTTCTAAGTTTATAAATCGAATCTGATCGTTTTCTCTGTCCACAACAAGCTGGTTTTCAAACCAGGTTCTATAAAAGTCGACAGTTAAGCTTGCAGGGCTGTTTTCCATGTTAAACTCCTGATAGATTGACCCACCAACATTCCATGAAATTTCTGGTGTAATTTCACTTGGAGCAATCCATGCAAATGAATTGGCAAGTAAGGAGATGTTGTCCATGATATAATTTGGGACTCGCCACCCTTTCCCCGTGGTCAAACGGAAATCAGTATACTCAGAAAGCTTATATTTCAAATGTAATCTAGGAATAAACTGCTGGCCATACAAAAGGTGATAATCGTATCTTGCACCCACAACCGTAATTAATCTAGGTCCTGTGTAAGTATATTCAAAAAAGGCTCCAGGGATATTCTCTACTCGATTGCTGGACAATGTATCTGAAGTTGATTGCGATATATCGATATACGTATAACTTAACCCCGTTTTAATCTTATGATCAGATGATTTAATAAAATCGTCGTAAATGATATTGAGATAACCCCTCTTTTCTTCTCCAGTAAAATATCTAACGCCAAAATTTCCATCAATCAATTGATACTTCCAATTAGTGATAATTCCTAGAGATTGTGCAGGCGTTTTGCCAAAAAAACCAGTTTTTGTGAAAACATCAAAATGGGTGTTATTTATTTGAACCCCATAAGGATTAACGATAGAACCTATCTGCCCCCCATTTTTCACATCTTCATGGATATTAAAGCCCAATTTCGCTTCCATTTTTTCCCCTTCATAATCAAACCGGCCCAAAGCTGATACATTTGATCCCAATGGAACATCCATAAAGCTGTCTCCGTTTTCATCTATTTCCCCCCACTGAGAACTCACATATCCAAAGATTCCACCCGCCCATTTTTCGGACATCTCAAAACCCGTTCTAAAATTCAGCTCACTCCTCCCAAATCTATTTTGATACATATTTAAAAAGAAACGATCCATGGTCTCTGGCTTTTCCAATTCTAGATTAATCAAGCCCGCCATACTCTCATTCCCATTCACCACATTTCCCGCACCTTTTGTGATTTGAATGGATTCAATCCAAGAGCCTGGAATAGTTTCAAGACCAAAAGAGCTTTCTAGTCCACGCAAATATGGAATATTCTCAAATTGGATTTGTGTGTAAATCCCTTCTAAACCCATCATTTGAATTTTTTTGGCACCTGATACCGCATCTGTCATATTCACATCGACCGATGCATTTGTTTCAAAGGATTCTCCAAGATTACAACAAGCGGCTTTTTTCAATTCATTCGACGTTAGTTCCTCCACATGCAAAACTTTCAATCTGGAAATTGAGAAAGACTTTCTTTTGTATTCAACAATAACCTCTGGAAGTAGTAACTCAGAATACAGAACGATGTTTAATGCTAAAAATCTGTCTTTTTTAAAAAGAACAACCGTATCCGAAATATAGCCTCTTGCTGAAATCACCATAGTATCGGGTAGATCTTTAGGTAAAACCATTTCAAATAATCCTTCCTCGCCAGTAACGACACCCTTCTTAGCCAACAAAAGTTTAACCTTTGCACCATATAAGGGTTCCATCTTTTTTCCATTGTTTCCCTGAATCAAACCGTTGACCTGAGACCAAATGGTTCCGAATCCTAGTAAAAACAATAGACTAATTAAGATTTTCATTTTATTTTGGTGAATGCAAAGTAAACCTGTATCCAACGCCTCTCACTGAATGAAAGAATTCTGGATCCCTGGCATTTAATTCAAAAATTTTCCTAAAAGTAAGGATATAATTGTCGATTGTCCGGGATGTTGGGAAATTGTCTTTTCCCCAAAGCTTATCCAAAATCAAGTCTCTCGATATGACTTTCCCCTCATATTCATTAAAAAGCTCTAGCAATTCTATTTCTCTTTTCGAAAAAACATGAATAGTATTCGACTGAGAATCTTTAGCTTCATAGGAAGAGAAATTCACCTTCACTTCGCCGATTTGCAGACTATTGATCTTCACATCTATTTTACTTGAAACCAAATTGTGAATTCTCAAAATCAACTCTTCCAAATCAAAAGGTTTGGCCAAATAATCATTTGCCCCCAACTTAAGCCCGTGAATCCGATCAGTAGCTATTCCTTTAGCGGACAAAAAGAGAACAGGTACGTCACTCAATTCGCGAATATCCTTACAAAGGTCAAAGCCACTATACTCAGGCAACATAACATCAAGAATAATTAAGTCAAACTGTATAATTTCAAAAATCGCCTCTTTCGCTCTCATTCCATTTTGAAATGACTTCACCTTAAACCCCTCTATTTCAAGATTTAACTTAACGAGTTCAACAATGTTTTCCTCATCTTCGATTAAACAAATATTCTTCATTTTCGTTTGTGAATTACAAGCCTTATATTTGTGTATAAAATTAACAAATCTAGGTCGTATTATAGGTTTAACCAAAATCGGCATCTAAAATTTAAAAAAACAATTCTATGAGAAATCTTATTACCCTCTTTTTTTGTGTCCAATTCGTGTTCGTTGGGTTTTCACAAGGAAAAACATTAGAAGTTCAACAAATCAAAAATCTGAAAGAAATTCCAACGATGGAATTAGAGTCTCCTAACCTCAGCTTAATTCATGCACAAGATATCGAGCGAGAAAAAAATGGAGAATTGTACAGAATAGGTGTTTGTTTGCAATCCAACATTAATACCGCCGACTTTGGCGAATGGAATATAAGTAATGATGGTGCTAGAAACTGGAAATTACGTGTTTCTTCTCAAGGTGCAGAGGCATTAAGTTTTTTATTCTCAAAATTTGTTCTTTATGGGGAGACCGTTTTAACCATTAGAGATCTCAATGGAAAGCTCGTCCACAAGCCTATGACAAGTGCTGACGTAATAGACCACCACATGCAAAATGCTGCTTTATGTTTTGGTGATGACATGATTATTGAAATTCAAGAACCATCCAATACACAATCTTCTGAAATATTTATTGACAGAGTCATCTACAATTATCGTTCTACAGGAAATCCAAATGCTCAAAAAATAAACGAATCTGATCCATGTGAGGTCAATGTAAATTGCTCACCTGTCGGAGATTCTTGGCAAGACGAAAAAGACGGAGTCGCACGTGTTTACTGTGTAGAAGGAAATCAAGCAGGCTGGTGCACCGGTTCTTTAGTAAATAACACGGCCCAAAACTGTAAGCCTTATTTTCTTACCGCACTTCATTGTGGAGTAACATCCTCAACTGCAAATATGAATCAATGGCGTTTTTATTTCAGATATGAATCTCCAAACTGCAACAACCCAAGTTCGGCAGGAACATTAGACGACCATTACATTACTGGTTGTTTCCGAATTGCCGACTCAAATGACGGTGGTGGAAACTCTGGTTCAGACTTTTTACTGGTTCAAATGGGTGCTGCAAGTAATGAGACTTCAACAATTAACACCCTCAAATCAGCAAGCTTTAGCGCTTACTGGAACGGATGGAATGCAAACAATTCAGCCTCGAACGGGGGCGCAAGTATTCATCATCCAGCTGGCGATATAAAAAAAATATCCACTTTTAATGGCTCAACAAATAGTACATCTTGGGGATCTGCTTCAGGTTCTCACTGGCAACTTTCTTGGTCATCAAATGCAAATGGTCATGGTGTTACCGAAGGCGGTTCATCTGGATCACCTCTTTTCAACAATAGTGGTCTTATTATAGGAACTCTAACCGGAGGTAGTTCGTATTGCACTTCTCAAACATCCCCTGATTTATACGGAAAAATGTCATATCACTGGACATCAAATGGGTCTCCAAATAATGAAAAACTTAAACCATGGCTTGATCCCATTAATTCAAATGCGATGACACTCAATGGTTCGTCGGATCCTTGCTCTGCTCCTTCAGCACCTACTACAGATTTCTCTGCTAATGCTACAAATGTTTCCCCGGGCACTACGGTAAGCTTTTCTGACATGACCTCTGGTGTCCCAGACACATGGTCTTGGAGTATTACTCCGGGATCAGGATGGTCTTATGCTGCAAGTACCAATTCGAGTTCTCAAAATCCTCAGGTAACATTTAATACGGTAGGTCAATACACTGTTCAACTCACAGCTTCAAATTCAATTGGTTCTGACACAGAAAATAAAACCAATTATATCATTGTTGAAGAAACGCCTTGTGAGCTTTCAACAAATGCTGTACTCAAAGTTTCTTTATTAACGGACAATTATGCTTCCGAAACATATCTAGAGGTCACAAACAGCAGTGGCACGGTAGTATGGTCCGAAGGAAACGAGAATGTAGCAGGCAATTTTGGCACCGGACAAGAAAATCCAGATGCTGACCCAACAAGTCCTTTATCCAACACAACGCAATACGACTGGGATGTTAGCTTATCTCAAATTGATTGTTACACCTTTGCCATTTACGATTATTACGGTGATGGTCTTGGGGCATCACAATGGGGTGGTTCGGATGGAAACTTACAATTAAAAAACAATTCAGGCTCAACAATCTTCACCATCAGTGCTGCTGACTTTGGAGGGGAGGAAAGTGTAACTGTTGAAAACACAGGGACCTTAAACCTAAATGAAATGATAAGCAATCAAGTTGCAATTTATCCTAATCCAGCTGAAGATCAAATCACGATAGATCTATCAAAGCTAAACACGAAGAATGCGGCTATTGAAATCATCGATATCACAGGGAAAACAATTGATTCTTACATCCTTGATACCAATCTCGAAATCCAAATTGATTTAGGTGCATATGCCAATGGCATTTATCAAGTAAAAGTTTCAAATGATGGTTCTACCATTATGAAGCAGTTTGTGAAAAAATAATTCATTTGTAAACACATAGAAAAGGGCCTCTCGGCCCTTTTTTTTGTTTACGAAGTACGTGTTTTCATATCTCAACTACGTGTTTATACGCAGTCCCTTCTCGTAGGCATCATGTAATTTCGCATGTACTCCTGATAAAGGATCAGAAAATCTAAAAAAGACGCGCATCTTTGAAACATACAAACAACGAAAACACATTACCATGACTGCTCCATTCATTTTAGCCCTATCGCTTTTAGCTAGCCCATTAAATGACAATATTAGTTCAACATCTACAGACCCTGTAGAATCTGCGGTTGCAAAGAGCCTTACCATTTCATGGGATGATACTCATATTGATGAGATTGAATTAAGATCTGAATACAATATCATGATTCCATCGATTATGACGGAAGGATCGATGCAAATCCATTTAAATAATTTGATTGACGGAAATTACTTTCTCATCCTCAAAACAGAAGGTGAAATAAAAGAAATTAGAGAGTTCAAAGTAGAGAACATGGTTCTATTAGCGGTCAACAATACTGAACAGAAATAAAATACTCCAACAATTTATTGACTTGACTCAAGATTTAATCGTCTTTTTAATTGACTGATTACCCACTATACATTCCTTAAAGCAAAATATTGCGAATCAATGGCCATTTAAAAGCAGTAAATTAATACCTTTGTTCCACAGTTATTATTCTGATTTGATGGATGAATTATCATATATCGGCAATGCCGATCCAAGTGCCATAGATTATTTATATAAAGAATATCAAAAAGATCCTGACAGCGTTGATTTGGGCTGGAAAAAGTTCTTTGAAGGATTCGAGTTCGCTCACATTAATTATGAAGAATCTGGAGATATTCCTGAAAATTTTCAAAAAGAATTCAAAATCATTAATCTTATTAATGGTTACCGTTCGAGAGGACACCTATTCACAAAAACAAATCCAGTAAGGGAAAGAAGGAAATACGCTCCTGACTTGAATATTGAAAACTTTGGATTAACCAAAGAAGACCTAAAAACCACTTTTCAAGCGGGAGAACAAGTAAACATAGGCCCAGCAACACTACAAGAAATTATTGATCATTTAGAGCTTACCTATTGTCAATCGATTGGAATTGAGTTCATGTACATGCGTGGACCAGATAGGCTTGAGTGGTTCAGAAATAAAATAGAGATAAAAAATCGCCCCACTTTTAATGAGGCTAGAAAGCTCAAGCTTTTTAATATGCTCGTTAAAGCCCATGGATTTGAATCATTTCTTGGAAAAAAATTCGTTGGACAAAAAAGGTTTTCAATTGAAGGAGGTGAATCTTTAATTCCGGCTTTAGATGTGCTCGTGTCTAAAGGGGCTGAACTTGGAGTAAAAGACTTTGTCATGGGGATGGCTCATAGAGGTAGATTGAACACACTTACCAATATTTTTAAAAAGAGACCAAAGGATATATTTTCAGAGTTTGAAGGAAAGGAATTTGACTTTGAAACAACATTTGATGGAGATGTGAAATACCATCAAGGCTTTACTTCGGAAGTTACATTAGACAGTGGGGAAAAAGTAGGAATGACTCTTGCTCCAAACCCTTCTCATCTTGAAGCCGTGAACACCGTCGTAGAAGGAATTGCAAGAGCCAAGATTGATCATGAATTAAAAGATGAGGGACTTGTTTGCCCCGTACTTATACATGGTGATGCGGCAATTGCTGGCCAAGGAATTGCATATGAGACGATTCAAATGGCACAATTGGATGGGTATAGAACCGGCGGAACAATTCACATTATAGTGAACAACCAAGTTGGATTTACAACAAATTATTTAGACGGGAGGTCCTCGACCTATTGTACAGATGTTGCAAAAACAACACTTTCTCCGGTATTTCATGTAAATGGGGATGACATTGAAGCCGTTGTTACGGCCGTTGAAATTGCCATGGAGTATCGCCAACTTTTTCATCGTGACATTTTTATCGATCTTCTGTGCTATCGAAAATATGGTCACAACGAGGGAGATGAGCCTAAATTTACACAACCTAAGCTATACAGCTTAATAGGAAAGCACCCTAACCCAAAAGAAATTTATTTTGGAGATCTTAATAATTCAGGTCTATTAGAAAAAAGTAGGGCCACTGAAATAGAAAGTGAATACGCTCAATTTTTAGAAGACGAATTCGCATTGTCACGACAGACTGAAAAAGCCTTAGTGCATGAGTTTTTAAGCCAAACGTGGAAAGACTATCGTTATGGAAACATCAGAGATTTCGATAATTCTCCAGAAACAGGAGTTAATTTAGAATCCTTAAAATCACTGGGCAAAAAACTTTCTACACTTCCTGAAGGCAATAAATACTTCAGAAAAATCAATAAAATATTTAACGATCGACTCAATTCTTTTGAAAAAAACTCGTTGGATTGGGGTTGCGCAGAAATGTTGGCCTATGCGTCGCTTTTGGTGGAAGGACATGCCGTAAGAATTTCAGGTCAAGATGTAGAGCGAGGAACCTTTTCTCACCGACATGCTGTAGTTATTACAGAAGATAATGAAGACCAAATCGAAACTTTGAATTTATTATCAAAAGAGCAAGCAGATTTTTCAATCTACAATTCTCTTTTAAGTGAATACGGGGTTTTGGGATTTGAATACGGTTACTCTCTTGCCACTCCTAATGACCTTACCATTTGGGAGGCTCAATTCGGAGACTTTTTTAATGGTGCTCAAATCGTTATCGATCAGTTTATTTCTGCGGGAGAGGATAAATGGGCAACACCAACTGGTTTGGTCCTCCTTTTACCTCATGGATATGAAGGGCAAGGAGCAGAACATTCAAGCGGGAGAATGGAACGATTTCTACAACAATGTGCCGACCAAAACATGCAAGTTGTAAATGCCTCATCACCAGCCAACTATTTTCACCTGTTGCGTAGACAATTAAAAAGAGAATTTAGAAAGCCGTTGGTCGTTTTCACGCCAAAAGTTCTTCTTCGTCACCCTATGGCTGTATCGACAATTGAGGAAATGTCAAAAGGCGGATTTTCTGAAATTATTGATGATGCGGAGGCGAATGCAAATGAAATAGACAGCCTGGTTTTATGTTCAGGTAAAATCTATTATGAAATGAAACAAAAAGCGAAAGATTTAAATGTTAAAAACATGGCTTTCGTTCGTATGGAACAGCTGTATCCTTGGCCAGAAAATCAGCTAAATAAAATTCGAGACAAGTACAATGCGAAAAATCTTATTTGGGCACAAGAAGAACCTGCAAATATGGGCGCATGGACACATGTTGCCATGCAGCTTCGAGATGAAAATATAAAAGGAATATGCAGACCTGCTAGTGCAGCTTCAGCTGAGGGATCAAAAAATCTGCATGAAAAACGATTGGAAATTTTATTTGAAGAAATTTTTTCATTCGCTAAAACAACTAAAAAATAAATAATTAGGATATGGGTTTGTTACAAATGAAGGTTCCTAGTCCAGGAGAATCAATTTCTGAAGTGGAAATCGCAGCATGGCTTGTTAATGAAGGTGACTATGTGTATAAAGACCAAGCGATTGCCGAAGTAGACTCAGACAAAGCAACACTAGAGCTCCCTGCGGAAGAAAGTGGTGTAATCTCATTTAAAGCCGAAGAAGGAGATGTTGTTCAAGTAGGTCAAGTGGTTTGCACAATTGATACCAGCGCAGAAAAACCTAAAGATGCTCCTGAAGTAAAAAAGGTTGATCACCCTGTATCTGAAAATGATACTCCATCAGCACCAAATCTTCAGTCTGAAGGCAAAAAAACCTATGCCACAGGACATCCTTCTCCTGCTGCATCTAAATTAATGAATGAAAAGGGTCTTGATTCAGAAGACGTTCATGGAACAGGTAGAGATGGCAGAATTACGAAACAAGATGTAATCAATACAGCAAGCTCAGGAGGTGGTGGCTATGAGCCGGAAGGAAGAAAAACCTCTAGAGAAAAAATGTCGATGCTGAGACGAAAAATTGCTCAGCGTTTGGTTGCTGTCAAGAATGAAACGGCCATGCTTACAACTTTTAACGAAGTTGATATGAAACCAATCATGGACTTAAGAAAAAAATACAAAGAGGCCTTTGCTGAAAAATTTGGAGTCAATCTTGGATTCATGTCCTTTTTCACCAAAGCGGTAACCGAATCCTTAAAATTAGTTCCAACAGTAAATGCACAAATAGGAGACAAAGAAATCATTTTACATGAATATGCAGATATCGGAATAGCTGTTTCATCTCCAAAAGGACTCATGGTTCCTGTTGTAAGAAATGCAGAGAAAATGGAGCTTCACGAAATTGAAGCAGACATCAAAAGATTGGCCATCAAAGCAAGAGACGGAAAAATAACCCCTGATGAAATGACTGGAGGAACCTTCACCATCACCAATGGCGGTGTCTTTGGATCAATGCTCTCCACTCCGATCATCAACCCTCCCCAGTCAGCAATATTGGGGATGCATAATATTGTTGAAAGACCTGTTGCTATTGATGGAAAGGTTGAAATTAGACCTATAATGTATGTAGCTCTGTCTTACGATCATAGAATTATCGACGGGAAAGAATCTGTTGGGTTTTTGGTAAATGTTAAGGAGTTATTGGAAAATCCTGAGCAAATGTTGTTTGCACAAGAAGACCCATCTACCATGTTTCCAAACATTTAATTTAACTGATTCTAAAAGAATCACCTTAAGCACTCCATATTGGTGCTAGACTCCTTGTATTTGTTATCTTTGTTGCCCTTAACAACTTATCATGTCTAAAGTCAGAAAGCAAGATGCCCTAGATTATCATTCAGGGGGCAAACCCGGAAAAATAGAGGTTATCCCAACGAAGCCTTATGCCACTCAGAGAGATTTATCGCTGGCCTATTCTCCTGGCGTAGCTGAACCCTGTTTAAAAATAGCAGAAAACATTGATGATGTATACAAGTACACAAGTAAATCAAACCTTGTGGCAGTAATATCCAATGGAACAGCTGTGCTGGGCCTCGGCGACATTGGTCCTGAAGCTTCAAAACCCGTCATGGAAGGTAAAGGATTGTTATTTAAAATATTCGCAGATATTGATGTTTTCGATATCGAAATCAATGCAAAAGACCCTGAACTTTTTATTCAGACAGTCAAAGCCATTGCACCAACTTTTGGAGGAATAAATCTTGAGGACATTAAAGCGCCTGAAGCCTTTGAAATTGAAAAAAGATTAAAAGAAGAGCTGAACATTCCAATCATGCATGATGATCAGCATGGTACAGCCATTATATCTTCAGCAGCACTTCTAAATGCATTGGAGATTGCCAATAAAAAAATTGAAAAAATTAAAGTTGTGGTATCAGGTGCAGGCGCCTCTGCGCTATCTTGTGCGCAGCTTTATCATTCTTTAGGCGTCAAACTTGAGAATATTTTTATGTTTGATTCAAAAGGGCTGCTTTGTAAAAGCAGAACGAGTTTAGATACCATGAAAAAACAATTCGCTGTTCATGAAAAGAGTATTGAATTCGAAAACGCATTCAAAAAGGCAGATGTTTTTCTCGGTTTATCTAGAGCTGACCTTGTCTCCAAAGACATGATTGCTAAAATGAGTAAAAACCCTATTGTATTTGCATTAGCCAATCCTGAGCCTGAAATATCATATAAGCAAGCTACCTCAGTTCGAAAAGATATTATAATGGCAACAGGACGATCTGACCATCCTAATCAGGTGAATAATGTTCTCGGGTTTCCATTTATTTTTCGTGGTGCTTTAGATGTCAGAGCAACCACCATTAATGAGGCAATGAAGCTTGCTGCTGTTCATGCTATTGCTGCTCTAGCCAAAGAAACCATACCTGAAGAAGTAATTGAAGCCTATGGGGGATCCAATATTTCTTTTGGGAAAGACCAAATTATCCCAAAACCACTTGACCCAAGACTAATTTATTCTGTTGCACCAGCAGTTGCCAAGGCAGCTATTGACTCTGGTGTAGCCAAAAACCCTATCAAAGACTGGGAACAATATGATCATCAATTAAAAAAGAGGCTTGGTTTAGATAATAAACTGTTAAGAAACATTACAATTAAAGCTCAAAACAATGTTAAAAAGGTCGTCTTTGTAGAAGCAGATAATGTAAAAGTTCTTCGGGCTGCACAAATGGCCCTGGAAGAAGGTGTTGCCATTCCTATACTACTCGGGAAAAAGAACATTATCGAAAACTTAATGGAAGAATATGCTATTGAACTTCCGGGTCTTGAAATTATTGACCCGAAATCGGACGACCAAATAGAAAAACGGAATAGCTACGGAAAAGTATTCTTCGAAAATCGAAAACGTAAAGGGTTTACCGAATATGAAGCGATTCAGATCATGAGGGAGCGCAATTATTATGGCTCAATGATGGTTGATCAGGGTGATGCAGACGCGATGATTACTGGTGTCACAAGAGGATACAGAACATGTATCAAACCTGCTATTCAGTGCGTTGGACTCCAAAAAGATGTAAACGTAGTTTCTGGAATGTACATTTTGAACACAAAAAGAGGTCCTTTATTTCTTGCTGACACTACAATTAATTTAAATCCGAACGCTGAAGAAATTGCCGAGATTACGGTCAATGTGGCAAAAACCATTCGGAAATTCAATATCGTTCCTAAAATCGCACTCTTGAGCTATTCTAACTTTGGATCCTCCCCAGGGGAAGATGCAGATAAGATGTCGAAAGCCGTTCAATTGCTTCACGAAAACCACCCTAATATTGTTGTGGATGGTGAAGTTCAGGCCAATTTCGCTTTGGACTCCGAACTAATGAATGATAAGTTTTCATTTTCTCAATTGGCAAACAAACAAGTCAACACATTGATCTTCCCGAATCTATCTTCAGGAAATATATCCTACAAACTATTACAACAAATGACGGATGGAGATGCGATTGGACCCATACTTATTGGTTTGAACAAATCCATCCATGTTATGCAACTTGGAGCAAGTGTCCGAGAAATTAATAACATGGTGAAAATCGCTGCTATTCAGTCTCAAAACAAAAAATAATGATTGCACAAATAAACGGTAAACTCATTGAAAAAAACCCAACCAATCTCATCATTGACTGTAATGGAGTGGGCTACGAAATCAAAATTTCATTAAATACTTTCAGCGCATTAGGCGACAGTGAGGCCATAAAGGTTTACACCAAATTAATCGTGCGTGAAGATGCTCAAATACTTTACGGTTTCTTTTCAAAAGAGGAGCGCGATATGTTTAATTTACTTATCAGTGTTTCTGGAATTGGACCGAATACTGCCATGATCATGCTATCCTCTTTAATCCCTTCTGAAGTGGCTCACGCTATTCAGTCCGATGACGTTGCTACGATTCAAAGCGTTAAAGGCATTGGAGCCAAAACAGCACAACGTGTTATCATTGATTTAAAAGGAAAAGTTGTTGGATTCAGCTCTGATGATGAAAATATCTTAAGCACAAACAATACAAACAAGTTTGATGCGTTAAATGCTTTAGTTTCTTTGGGCTTTGACAAGAAAGCAGCAGAAAAGACTTTAAATAAGTTTACTTCTGATGATAAATCGGTTGAAGAATTGATCAAAGAGGCGTTGAAGCAACTGTAAATTGAACAATAGGCGAACATATCATTTTGAATTAAATAAGGGTTTAATTTTTTTATTCCTTTTTATTGGTTTTTCTGCCTTTTCGCAGAACAACCCATTTGAATTGCCTTTTCCAATTGTGAATCCTGTTAATCCGTTTCAAATTGACAATCAAAGGTTTGATCTTGGTGATCCATCAGGATTAAATCAAAACATCACCTATGACCCTTTGACAGGAACCTATATTTTTTCTGAATCATTAGGTAGCGGGCTGTATTACAGAAACCCATCTACCATGACACTGGAAGAATATCTCGAATACAAAAGAGAGAAATCGATGTCACAGGACTGGGTTGAACTCATCGAAGAAGAGACTGAGGAAAATAGAGCATTTGAATTGCCCATTACAATAGGAAGTAAAGCATTTGAGAATTTTTTCGGTTCAGATAAAATAACAATTAAACCTCAGGGAAATATAGAACTTTCTCTAGGAGCCAACTCTTCTCGATATGACAATCCGCTACTTCCTCTTCGACAAAGAAGGGTCACTCGTTTTGATTTCCAGCAGAACATAAACATGGATATTGTGGGACAGATTGGAACAAAACTAAAAATTGGAGCAAAATACAATACGCAAGCCTCATTTGATTTTGAAAACATTTCCAAATTGGAACATACGGGGGATGAAGATCAGATTCTTCAAAAAATTGCTTTAGGTAATGTCGCCTTAGAGCTTCCAACGTCTTTGATTCAAGGATCTCAAACTTTATTTGGAGCCAAAACACAACTTAAATTTGGAAGAGCTACGGTTGATCTAATCGCCGCTTCTTCTAAAGGAAAAAGGAATGAAATTAACGTAAGTGGAAAATCACAGGTTCAAGAATTTGAGCTTACCGCTGACAACTATGAAGCAAATCGGCATTACTTCTTAAATCTATATCATCAGCAACATTATGATGAGGCCATGTCCACCCTTCCGGTTGTAAGTTCAACCATGTATATTACAAGAATTGAGGTATGGGTGACCAATAGAAACAATAGCATTGAAAACACGAGAAATATTATTGCATTTTCAGATCTTGGTGAGTCTCAACAATCCAATTGCCAAGGAGATCCAGGAAATTATTCTACGGATATCATACCAAGAAACGAATCTAACGGACTTTACGCCTGGGCCTCTAATCAACCTTTAGTCAGAGGATTCGCAAATTCCGTAGGTGTATTAAGCTCTCAATTTACTTCTCCTGGCCCCTTTAACCAAGCCGTGGAATACGAAAAATTAGAAAATGCACGACGATTAGAGCAAAGCGATTATACCTACAATGCTCTACTCGGTTACATATCACTAAATACCCCACTTAATAATGATGAAGTACTTGGTGTTTCATACGAATATACATATCGAGGAGAAACATATCAGATTGGTGAATTTTCAACCGATGGATCAACTGGTCAAGATGCTTTAATTCTCAAATTATTAAAGCCAACCATCACAAATCCAAACAACAAAGTTTGGGACCTTATGATGAAAAATGTGTATTCCATTGGTGCGTATCAAGTAGATCAATTGGGATTCAAGATCGATGTATTATATAACAATCCAGAAACATCTGTAGAGCTTCCAATTATGCCCCTTGACGGTGTAGATAATAAGCAGATTGTCACCTTAATTGACATGGATAAAATCAATCAAAACAATCAACCGTTCTCGGATGGAGTTTTTGATTTTGCGCCATTTAATCAGGTAGGAAACAAGATTGATAATGGTGGAACCATTAATAAAAAAAATGGACGTATATTCTTCTCAACTGTCGAACCTTTCGGGAAAACACTTGCAGATAAAATGACTGATGCGGGAATCCCACAGATTACTGTAGATAAAATCGCATTTCATGAATTATACGACTCTACAAAAACAGCTGCCCAACAAATTCCGAGTAAAAATAGATTTTTATTTAAAGGAGAATACCAATCTTCTATCACTTCAGATATTCCGTTAAATGTCATGTCTGTCCCGGAAGGCTCAGTCTCTGTTACTGCGGGAGGAATTCGATTGATAGAAGGAGTTGACTATACCGTTGATTATGCGTTTGGACGTGTAAAAATATTGAATACCGGAATTCTTGAATCCAATACCCCAATCAAGATTTCTATTGAGAGCAACTCCGTATTTGGATTCCAAGCTCGGTCTATGGTTGGTGGACGTTATCAATACCGTTTTAGTGATAAATTCAAAATCGGTGCAACATGGATCAGAATGATGGAACGACCGGTAACCCAAAAAGTAGACTTTGGAAGCGAGCCATTCAAGAATAATGTAATCGGTGCAGACCTTGCTTTTAGAGCAGAAGTTCCTTTTCTAACAAAACTTGTTGATTTGCTTCCCGTCATTTCGACCAAACAAAAATCAACAATCTCTTTTACAGGGGAAGTAGCTCACCTCATCCCTGGACAACCTAGGGCCATCAATAAAGAAGGAACGTCCTATATTGACGATTTTGAAGCTGCCCAGAGCGCAATAGACCTTAGAACTGTAACAGCGTGGCGCTTAGCATCCATTCCTCAGGGCCAGCCCTCTTTATTTCCCGAAGCCTCAATAAAAGATCTTTCTACAGGATTTAAAAGAGCCAAAACATCCTGGTACGTTATTGATCCCGTTTTTTATCAAAGTAATTCATTAACGCCTGACCACATTAAACAAAATGGAGGTGAAATCCTTGCTGATAGCAGAATGCGATTGGTAAATCAAGTTGATATCTTTCCAAATCAACAATTACAATATGGATCCATTCAAAACATTCCTGTATTGGATTTGGCTTTCTATCCGGAAGAACGAGGAATGTACAATTACGACACCACAAATACGATTGACTCTGTTGGTCGTTTTGTCGATCCAGAAAATAGATGGGGTGGAATTATGCGTGGGCTTACAACCAATGATTTTGAATTAGCAAACATTGAGTTTATACAGTTTTGGGTTTTGGACCCATTCAATCAAGATGCAGAAAATGTTGATACCCTTGCCATTCATAATGGTGGCGACCTTTATTTCAACTTAGGAAATATATCTGAAGATGTTTTACCTGATTCAAGGAAAAGTTTTGAAAATGGACTGCCAGGACAAGGGGTATCTCTAAATGACAACATTGATACTACAGAGTGGGCAAAAGTATCCACTCAACAAGTGGTGGTTAACGCCTTTGATAATGACCCAGCTTCAAGGCTTAACCAAGATGTTGGTTTAGATGGATGGACAAACGATGAGGAAAAAATCGCATTTGAAAATTATGTGAATTGGGTAAATAGCAACCCTAACCTTACAGCAACAACAAAGTCTAGAATGATTGCTGACCCTTCCAATGATGATTATAACTATTATTTGGATGACAATTATGATAATGTTGAAGCAGACATTTTGAATAGATACAAACGCTTCAACGGAATGGAAGGAAATTCTCCTACCACTGAAATGTCTGATACTGCAAATGCAAATGGATATCCCACTCAAGGCACGAACATGCCTGATATCGAAGATATTAATCAAGATAACAATCTATCCGAAACCGAAAGCTACTTTCAGTATAAGGTAAGTATGAGGCCCGAGGACCTTCAGGAAGGTAAAAATTATATCACTAACAAGCAGATTTACGAAAACGGAAATAAAACAGAAACTTGGTATCAATTCAAAGTACCGATTGCTGACTTTGAGAAAAAAGTGAATGGAATTCAAGATTTCAGATCTATTCGATTCATGCGAATGTTTTTAAAAGAATTTGACGAGGAGGTGGTATTGCGTTTTGCTCGACTTGAATTAATTCGAGGAGAATGGCGAAGATTTAATGAAGATTTAAGTCAACCCGGCCTGAGCATACAACAGGACCCAAACCTAACCACTTTTAATATTGGAGCTGTCAATGTCGAAGAGAATGACCAAAGGAGCCCTGTAAAGTATGAAATTCCGCCAGGAATTCTAAGGGAGGTTGATCCATCTCAAGTATACCAAAGACAAATGAATGAGCAATCATTGGTTTTGGACATTTGTAATCTACAGGATGGAGATGCGAGAGCAGCCTATAGAAATGTTCAGTTTGATGTGAGAACCTATCAAAAACTAAAAATGTTTGCTCACGCTGAAGAAGTCATTCCAAATACACTTAAGAATAAAGATGTGACCATGTTTATTCGATTAGGAACCGACTTTGTAGACAATTATTACGAATATGAGCTTCCGCTAGATGTCACTCCCTGGGGATCCACTACTCCTGAGGAAATTTGGCCAGAAAATAATAACATAGAAATTGTTTTTGATGATTTTATTCAATTGAAAAAAGACAGGAACCAGGATATCGAGGAGGGAGCTAATGGGATTTCATACATTGTTGAATATTCAAAAACGGACCCTAAAAACGCCAATAGACGAATTAAAGTAAAAGGAAGTCCAAATCTTCAAGGACTAAAAACCATAATGGTTGGTGTTCGAAATCCATTAAAAAATGACCCGAATAATATTTGGCAACCTGACGATGGAGAATCTGAATGCATCATCGCTTGGATTAATGAATTAAGATTGACCGATTTCGTAAGTGAAGGAGGTTCGGCAGCTGTTGGTCAAGTACAAGTAAAGCTCGCAGACTTTGCGAATATCAACGCCTCTGGAAACTATTCAGGAATAAATTGGGGAAGCGTAGACAGCCGTGTTCAAGACCGACAACGAAATGAGCAAATAGGTTTTGACTTCAATTCAAGCATACAGCTTGGACAATTCTTCGGAAAGCAAGCACGGGTTTCTCTACCCTTCTTTTATGGTTATTCTCTCGGGATTATTAATCCAGAGTACGACCCATTTAATCCAGACATTAAGCTATCAGATTACGAACCCGCTAAAAGAAAAGAAAGAGCTGCCTTAGGTCAAGATTTTAATGAAAGAAAGTCTTTCAATTTTGCAAATGTTCGTAAAGAAGCAAAAGCAGGTTCAAAAAATCATTTTTGGAAAATCTCAAATTGGGCCGCGAGTTATGCATATGCAGAAAACCTTCAGAGAGACTTCAACACGAAGAAAGACCTTACAAAAACATGGACAGGAGCGTTAAATTATAATTACACGTTCAAAGGAAAACCGTTCCAACCATTTAAGAAATGGAAACCTGTCCAAAAATCGAAGTACTTAAAACTCATCAAGGACTTCAATCTGTTCTTAATGCCAAAAAACATCTCATTCACAAATGACTATTCTCGAATTTATAATGAGAGACAGGTCCGAAATAATCTTGTCCCTGATTATGAATTTGAACCCATCTTTTTAAAGCGATTTGACTGGAATAGAAATTATCAAATCGGATACGATATTACTAGGAATTTAAAAACAAGCTTTTCTGCCTCTAACAAGTCCATTTTTGAAGAGGGTAATAATAGTGTAGATCGAATCAATAACCCCGACGGTTATCGAGAATTCTTAGACACCATTCGATCTCAAATGTCAACTTTAGGAAAAACCATGGAATACGGTCACAATTATTCTATTAATTATAAAATCCCATTTGACAAATTTCCTTTGACCAATTGGATTAGCGCAAACGTAAAATATACAGGGAGCTACAATTGGGCAAGAGCACCTCTTGGACAGAGCGAATTTGGCAATACCATACAAAACAACAGAAGCATTAATACTACGGCTCAGGCCAATTTTGTAAACCTCTACAACAAAGTCCCATTTTTCAAAAAAGTGCTGGCTGATGGAAGAGGCTCACGAGGAAGAATCAACCCAAGAAATGGTCCAGGTAGTCGATCTAATGGAGAGAGTGAGGAAGAAGCTGGAGAGAATACTGACAAAGAAAAATGGGAATGGATAAAGGTTGATGACCTTGAACCTGATAAGCCACTAGACTCCATGAATAGAGATCAGCTTAAAGCTTACAAGAAAAAGAACAGAACGTATAAAAAGAAAACCCGAAAAGAATTACGGGCGAAACGTAAAGTTCCTAAAATTGCTGGATTTTTTGCAAGATTAATCATGACGGTTCGTAACATTTCCGGTACCTACAGCTTGAATGATGGTACAATATTACCGGGCTATGGAGAAGAAACGAGATTCTTAGGAATGAACTCCTCAACGACTCAGCTGTCTGGTTTCATATTTGGGCAACAAGGGTATGATGTCTTTGGCAGAAAAAATAATTACAGCGTATCTAATTTAGCCACCCAAAACAGCTGGTTGGTGCAAAATGAAAATTTGAATACCCAATATGGAATAACCCATTCTAACAATCTTACGATGAGAGCTACTTTGGAACCATTAAAAGATGTAAATATTGACCTGAATCTAAATCGAAATTATTCGCGGAATAGTGGGGAATTTTATAGATGGAATGATGCCACATCACAATTTGAGGGACAAAGTCAATTTGAAACCGCAACACTAACGTATTCAACCATTACATGGGGTACAGCTTTTACAAAAGAAGGAGCCGATTATCAATCTGAGGTGTTTCAAAACCTTCTCGACAATCGTACTCAAGTTTCACAAATAGTCGGGCAAGACAATTCTAATTCATCATTAATCAGCTCTAATGGCTTTTATTCGGGTTATTCTGGGTCACAGCAGGATGTCGTACTTGGATCGTTTATGACCGCGTACAACAACTCCCGAATCAACAGTAAAAACATCGACCCTCTCCAAAACACGCCGCTGCCTAATTGGTCGATCAATTATAGTGGCTTAACAAAATATAAGTTCACAAAGAAATTCCTTAAATCATTTATTGTTCGACACGGATACAGTTCTTCGGTTTCTGTAAATGGAATGCAAACAAATTTAAACGGAACACAAGACCAAAACGGTAATTTAAATAACCTAGATATAGACAACAACTATATACCAGAAATGCAAATTCAAAACGTCGTGCTTTCCGAACGTTTTTCTCCATTAATCGGTATTGATGCCAACTGGAAAATTTTGGGACACACCCTACAAACTCGTTTCGAATATAAAAAAGACAGGCAATCAACTCTTGCGCTCAGTAACAACCAAGTTACAGAGTCATTATCAGAAGAAATCGTTATTGGAACTGCGGCCAGAATCAAGGATGTAAAACTTCCTTTCAAAAACATCAAGCCAAGTGATGTAAATATTAAGTTTGATTTTTCATTTAGAGATAATCTCACAGTTATTCGAAAGATTGTTGAAAACACCAATCAAGCTACGGCAGGACAAAAAACAATGTCAATAAAAATATCTGCAGATTATAACCTGACTAACAATCTGACACTTATGTTTTATTATGACCAAAATCTGAATACACCAAAAGTTCAAACGAGTTACCCAACTGGTAATGTTAATACTGGATTCAAAATCAGGTTTAATCTAGCGGGTGTACAATGATCTCGATAAGAAAAGCACAATTCGGAGATGAAACCGCTATATTCCAATTGATTAAAGAACTAGCTATTTACGAAAAAGCACCTCAAGAAGTTAGCAACACAATTTCCCAACTCAGACAACATTTATTTGAAGACAAGCTTTGTAGTGCGATCGTCGCATCTCAGGAAGATCATATTATTGGCTTTGCCTTGTATTATACCTCCTACTCTACTTGGAAAGGTAAATGTCTTTATTTAGAAGATTTTTTTGTAAAAGAAGAATGTAGAAAACTAGGTGTTGGATCAATGCTGTTTCAAGAGATCATTAGAATAGCTGAAAGTAGCAATGCAAAAAGGTTGGATTGGCAAGTACTCGATTGGAATGAGCCAGCCATTTCTTTTTACAAAAAACACAAAACCGAACTAGATTCAAGTTGGATCAGTGGCAGAATTACCTTTAATAACTAATTCTCTTAAAAAGAAATAATCAACAAGAACCCCGATATCTTCAATTTAAATTAGGGAATATTCATCGATCCCTTTTAAAACCAATTTACATCATACATTAGACTAGAAATAAGGAGAGACACAGGAATCTTACTTATGCAATAACAAACTGCTTGGAGAAGCAGTTTATTTTCTAGTTTGATAAGAGTTTAATAGTTTTAGTCGACCCGCTCGGGTCAATTGCATAAGTGGTTCCTGTATTCCTTAATCAAACCCAAAACACAACCCCAGGTCGAAAGACCTTTTTTTATTTCCTTTTTTTTAGTTAATTGACAAACTCAAATAGGCCATTAAAATCTTAACATGGACAAATTTTGTTTCCATTAAATTTTTATTCTAGAGATGTATAGGAAAAGCGGTAACACATCTATTTGAATCATAATTGGACAGAAAAAACCAATAGATTTATATCTAATCAGCCTTTTAGGCCTAACAATAGGAAATAAATAATAAACCAAAAGGCTGTTATTTTCGTTAAAATTGCTCGAATATTCATTCATTATAAAAGAACCGAACTAACTTTCTACATTTATAATAGAAATAAGGAGAGACACAGGCAACTTCTTATGCGATATAAAAACTGCTTGGAGAAGCAGTTTCATTTTCTAGTTTGATAAGAGTTTAATAGTTTTAGTCGACCCACC